>CAVIFD010000023.1:0-10954 GCA_963641545.1 bacterium
GGGTGTGCTCAGTGTTCCCGTCTCCGCCATTATAGAAGAGCAGGGCGTATGTTCCGTGTATGTCCGCCTTGATGAAGACGGTTACAGGAAGCAGGAGGTGACAACGGGAGCAAGCAACGGCTGCGAGGTGCAGATCCTCTCCGGACTGAAGCAGGGCGACGAGGTTGTGACCGAGGGTGCCTACCAAATAAAGCTCGCCTCCGCCTCCAATGCCATCCCCGCACATACACATCATCACTAACCAAAGGAGGCATCGGAAGTTATGTTGAACAAGATAATATATTACTCGCTGCACAACAGATTGGTCGTCCTGATCTGTGCGTTGCTGCTGATGATAGCGGGGACCTACACGGCGTTTCATACGGACGTGGATGTGTTTCCCGACCTGAATGCCCCGACGGTGGTTATCATGACCGAGGCAAACGGCATGGCACCCGAGGAGGTGGAACGCCTTGTTACCTTCCCTGTGGAGACTGCCGTGAACGGAGCAATGGATGTGCGCCGCGTGCGTTCTTCGTCGACCACAGGCTTTTCTGTGGTATGGGTTGAGTTCGATTGGGGCACGGACATATACCGTGCCCGACAGATCGTTTCCGAGAAGCTGGCTGTTGTCGGCGAGAGTCTGCCCGAGAACGTGGGCAAACCAACCCTTGGTCCGCAGTCTTCCATCCTCGGGGAGATGATGATCATAGGTCTGACGACAAAAGACACCCTCGCGCAGGGCAAGGACCTGCAGCCGACAACGCAGATGGATCTGCGCACCATAGCCGACTGGACCATCCGTCCGCGCCTGCTTTCGACGGGAGGTGTGGCACAGGTTGCCGTCATCGGCGGGGACATCAAGGAATATCAGATACTGCTCGACCCTCGACGCATGAAGCATTACGGCGTGAGCCTCGACGATGTGCTGACGGTTTGTCGCGGCATGAACCGCAATGCCAACGGAGGTGTGCTCTATGAATACGACAACGAATACATCATCCGAGGTGTCCTCTCCACGCCGAAGGCTGAGGAGATAGCGAAGGGCGTTGTCAAGACCGTTGGCAGCTCGCCCGTATTGCTCGAGGATGTGGCAACGGTGAAGATCGGAAGCAAAAGCCCCAAGCTCGGTACGGCTTCCGAGCGGGGCAAACCTGCCGTGCTCATCACCGTCACCAAGCAGCCTAATACCAGTACCATCGACCTAACGGAGAAGCTCGACGGGATTGTGGCAGACATACAGAAGAACCTGCCGGCGGACGTAAACATATCGACAGACATCTTCCGTCAGAGCCGCTTCATCGACAGCTCCATCGGCAACGTGAAGGACAGTCTGTTTGAAGGGAGCATCTTCGTCGTTATCGTGCTTATCCTTTTCCTGATGAATATCCGCACGACGGTAATCTCGCTGGTGGCATTGCCCCTGTCGCTGCTCATCTCCATCCTTGCGCTGCATTATATGGGGCTGACGATAAACACCATGTCGCTCGGCGGTATGGCGATTGCCATAGGGTCGCTGGTGGACGATGCCATCGTGGATGTGGAGAACGTATATAAAAGGATACGCGAAAACCGCCTGCTGCCTGTGGAGGAGAGGCGGAAGGTCTTGGATGTGGTGTACGATGCCTCCCGCGAGGTTCGTATGCCTATACTCAACTCTACGCTGATCATCGTGGTGAGCTTCGTGCCGCTGTTTTTCCTCAGCGGGATGGAGGGGCGCATGCTTGTGCCGCTTGGGATAGCCTTTATCGTGGCGTTGTTTGCTTCCACGGTGGTGGCTCTCACGCTGACGCCGGTTCTGTGCAGCTACCTTCTCGGTCGCAAGGCATCGGACAAGAGGGTGGACAAGGAGTCGTGGGTTGCACTGAAGCTGAAGAGTGTGTATGGCACTGCCCTGCGGGGTGCGTTGGCGCATAAGTCTGCGGTGCTGGGCTGCACCATAGGGCTGTTCGCCGTCTCGCTGGCTATATTCTTCACCCTTGGGCACAGCTTCCTGCCGCCGTTCAACGAGGGGTCGTTCACCATCAACGTAAGCACCCTGCCGGGCATCTCGCTCGAGGAGTCGGACAGGATGGGTCGCCGCGCGGAGGAGCTGCTGATGCAGGTGCCGGAGATACAGACCGTGGCGCGGAAGACGGGACGTGCCGAGCTCGACGAGCATGCCTTAGGCGTGAACGTATCGGAGATAGAGGCACCGTTCAGCCTGAAGGAACGCAGCCGCGAAGCCGTGATGAACGATGTGCGCCAAAAGCTCTCAACCATCAGCGGAGCCAACATAGAGATAGGTCAGCCCATCTCACACCGCATCGACGCAATGCTCTCGGGGACGGAGGCGAACATTGCCATCAAGCTGTTCGGCACGGATCTCAGCCGTATGTTCGCGATAGGTGGTGAGATAAAGAGTGCCATCAGCGACGTCCCCGGGCTGGTGGACATGAAGGTGGAGCAACAGATAGAGCGTCCGCAGCTCACCATCACTCCCCGCCGCGAGCTGTTGGCAAAATACGGGATACCGCTGCCGGAGTTCGAGGAGTTTGTCGACGTTATGCTGGGCGGCGAGGTGGTCAGCCAGATCTACGACGACGGGAAGACGTTCGACCTGACGGTGAAGACCTCCGAGGAGAGCCGTGCGACGATGGACGACATACGCAACCTCATGATTGATGCTGCCGACGGGAAGAAGATACCCCTGAGCTACGTTGCCGAGGTGAAGTCTGCCGCCGGTCCGAACACCATCAACCGCGAGAACGTGCAGCGCAAGCTGGTTGTCAGTGCCAACGTGTCGGAGCGCGACCTGCGCAGCGTCGTGAACGATATCCGTGAGAGGATAGAGACCTCCGTCCACCTGCCCGAGGGGTATCACGTGGAGTATGGCGGACAGTTCGAGAGCGAGCAGGCTGCCAGCCGCATATTGCTGCTCACCTCCTTCGTGTCGCTGCTTGTCATCTTCCTCCTTCTCTACAACGAGTTCAAGAACGCGAAGGAGAGCGGGGTGGTGCTTCTCAACCTGCCGCTGGCTCTGATTGGCGGCGTGCTGATACTGTGGATGACATCGGGCGAGATAAGTATCCCCGCGATAATAGGGTTCATCTCGCTCTTCGGCATTGCCACCCGCAACGGGATGCTGCTCATCAGCCACTACACGCAGCTGCGCGGCGAGGGCATGGAGGCTTTAGACGCAGTGATGCAAGGCTCTCTCGACCGTCTCAACCCCATCCTCATGACCGCGCTAAGCTCTGCACTGGCACTCATCCCGCTGGCGTTGAACGGCGACCTGCCGGGCAACGAGATACAGAGCCCCATGGCAACCGTGATACTCGGAGGTCTGCTCACATCGACCTTCCTCAACGGATTCATCATTCCTATCGTATACCTTTTAATGAATAAAGAGAAATGAAATCATACATAACCATCGTGATGCTGGCTTCGGCGGTGCTTTCCGCCGCTCAGCAGACATCAATAGACGAAGTGTTGCGCCGCGTTGACGAGGGCAACAAGGAGCTGCAGGCTTCCCGCCGGCTCATCGCCTCGCAGAAGATCGAGGCAGCGACGGAAAACAACCTCCCCGACCCTACCGTCACCTATTCGCATCTCTACGGCAACAAGGAGGGTATGGGCTTCACCGGCGAGCTTATTGCCTCGCAGTCGTTCAGCTTCCCGACGCTCTATTTTGAGCGCGGAAAGCTGGCGCGGCAGCGCGGCGAGAGCCTCGAAACGGGGGGCGAGACGCTCCGCAGGGAAGTGCTACTCAGGGCAAAGGAGGTGTGCCTCGACCTTGTGATGCTCAACCGCGAGAGAAGTCTCCTTGAGGTGCGCCGCCATAATGCCGAAGAGCTTCAGAGGCTCTACAGCCGCCGCCTCGAGGCGGGCGACGCCGGCAGGATAGAAACAAACAAGATTGCCCTCGAGCTGCTCAACGTCCGCAGCGAAGTGCGGATGAACGAGGCTGCCCGCACGGACAAGATACAAGAGCTGAAGATGCTATGCGGAGGTGCGGAGGTGGAGTTTACCGACACGGTCTACCCCGAGGTAAACATTCCCGCGTCGCTCACGGAGCTGTCGGAGGAGGTGCTCTCTTCCGACAGCCGCCTTTGTGCGCTGCGCAGCGAGCAGAGCGTTGCAAAGAAACGGATTGCTGTCAGCCGCGCCGAGGGACTGCCCTCCTTCGAGCTCGGATACCGCATGAACCCCTCTTCGGGCGGCGAGCGTTACAACGGATTTATCGTCGGCATAAGCATACCCCTCTTCTCCAACCGTGGAAAGGTGAGGGGGGCAAAGGCGCAGAGTCTTTACGCGGATCTCCGGACGGAGAGCATGCAGACCATCGTCGAGAGCGAGCTTATGCAGCTCTACAGCCGCGCCGCCATGCTTAAAACCTCCGTCGACGAGTATACCAAGGTGCTGGCAGAGCAAACCGACATGTCGCTACTCGGTAAAGCCATCCAAAGCGGACAAATAAGCATGATCGAATACTTCGCCGGCGTGACGACCATCTATCAGAGCATGCAGAATTGTATGCAGTTGGAGAACGAATACCAAAAAACGCTGGCGCGACTCTATAAGCATAGGTTGTAGAAGGTTCCGACTGCCGTCGAAAGACGTCTTTGGTTCTTAATGGTGATTTCGACGGCGGTCGAAAGTATCACCGACATTCCGGAAATGGTTTCGACGGCAGTCGAAGGCTTCTCCGACGCTCCGGAAATGGTTTCGACGGTGGTCGAAAGCATCTCCGACGCTCCGGAAACGGTTTCTGCCACGGCGGAAAACGTCTTTTCCATTCCCCGCATGCGGGAACGGGGGTTTTACATACTTTTGTTTTCGCAATCATAAAGAACTAACGATATGAAACGTTTTGCGACAATCTTCCTCAGTCTTATTGTTACGGTCTTTTCCGATGCTGCGGCGCAGGAGAAGAACAGCCTCGGGATGCAGCTCGTCACCATCCCTGCCGGCACCTTCCACATGGGCAGCCATGGCATGGGCGAGAACTTCGACGAGGCTCCGATACACCGTGTGACCATCACGAAGCCCTTCCTCATGGCTGCCACCGAGGTGACGAACGCCCAATACGAGCTGTTCGACCCTTCGCACAGGGCACTGCGCGGGAAGAATGGCATCTCGCGTGACGACGACGAGGCGGTTGTCTTCGTCAGCTATCACGATGCCGAGGCGTTCTGCCGCTGGCTCTCCGAGAAAGAGGGCAAGACCTATCGCCTCCCGACGGAAGCCGAGTGGGAGTATGCCTGCCGCGCCGGCACATACAGTAACTTTTGGATGGACGACGGTCTGCCTGCCGCGTATCACAAGAATCAGCAGAACGTGTGGGGCACGGACTCTACCGTCTCGCTCCGCGTGGGTGGGGTGCCGCCCAATCCCTTCGGGCTGTATGATATGCACGGCAACGTGGAGGAATGGTGCAGCGACTGGTACGGTCCGTACGAGCCTTACGAGCAGACCGACCCCGTCGGACGCGTCAGCGGGCTCTACCGCGTGACGCGCGGCGGAAGCCACAGCACGCCGGAGAGGTTCCTGCGCTCTGCCAACCGCATGGCTATGCTGCCGGAAGACAAACACCATCTGACGGGCTTCCGCGTCGTGCAGGCGGAGAAGCCGAAAAGCCTCCCCCTGCCCTCTCTCGTCGATGCTAAAGAAGAAGTATCCCAAGGGACATTCGCTTGGAGTGCGCCTTCGGACACACCGTTCTTTGCCGAGCCTCTCGTATATGTACATAAGCCGGACTGCGCCTCCGGCGTTCCTTTCTACCGGCATAACCACTGCCCCGCCGTCTCTTGGTGCGACAATGGCGACCTGCTTGCCATATGGTTCACCTGCGACGAAGAGTCGGGCAGGGAGATGACCATCCTCGAGAGCCGCCTCAAGGCGGGGACGGAGGTGTGGACCGAGCCGCGCGAGTTCTTTCGCGTGCCGGACCGTAACGTGACGGGCTCGTCGCTTCTCAACCGTGGCGACACGCTCGTTCATATCAACGGCGTGGAAGCCGCCGGAACATGGGAGACACTATCGATGGTCATGCGCACAAGCACCGACAACGGAGCCTCGTGGAGCCGCCCGCGCATCATCGCCCCCGAGCACTCGCGCCGCCATCAGGTGATTGCCGGAGCGTTCCTTACCCGCGAGGGCCGGATGGTGCAGGCTGCCGACGCAACGCCGCGAAGCAGCGGAGGCACTGCCTTTCATCTCTGCCGCGACGGCGGCACGACGTGGGAGGATATGGGAACGCCCGCGCCCTGCACATTCGCCGAAGGAGCTTCGGGGGGCACCATCGCAGGTATCCATGCCGGCATAGTGCAGCTCTCCGACGGACGCTTCATGGCTCTCGGCAGGGGTGACGGCATAAGAAACAGCGATGGCATCGAGCGCATGCCCATGAGTATCTCTTGCGACAGCGGCAAGACATGGACCTATCATGCCTCCGAGTTCCCGCCCATCGACGGCGGACAGCGTCTCGTCCTTATGCGCCTCAGGGAAGGTCCCATCCTCCTTGTCTCGTTTACCCACCACCCGTTCCGCATCAAAGACGGACAGCGAGGCATGACCTTCAGTGATGCCAAGGGCGGCGAATACACAGGCTACGGCATGTACGCAGCCCTCTCGTTCGACGACGGCAAGACCTGGCCCGTGAAACGCCTCGTGACCGACGGCAAAACGCGCTTCATGGACGGCGGCGCATGGACGGGCTTCTTCGACATGGATGCCACGCATGCCGAGCCGCGCGGTTACCTCGCCGCAACGCAGTCGCCCGACGGCATCATACATCTCCTGAGCAGCCGCAATCATTACCGCTTCAACCTCGCGTGGCTGCTCGGCGGAAACACACCGGAGGGCAAAAAGAACAGATAACATTAATCATTACAATCATCATAGTCATGAACAAAACGCTTATGGCTGCCGGACTGGCAGTGGTATTGGGAGCCTGCGACTCCACAAAGAAAGGAGAAGACACGAAGTCTGCCTCCAATCCGTTTTTCACCGAGTACACAACCCCCTACGGCGTCCCGCCTTTCGACAAGATCAAGGTGGAGCACTACAAGCCCGCCTTCCTCAAAGGCATGGAGGAGCACAAGAAAGAGATCGATGCCATCGTGAACAACGCGGAAGAACCCACGTTCGAGAACACTATCGCTGCGCTCGACCGCACCGGAAGCCTTCTCGACAAGGTGCTCTATGCCTTCAGCGGGCAGTCGAGCGTGAACACGACAGACGAGATACAGGCTCTCGAGCAGGAGTGCTATCCCATGCTCTCCGCCCACTTCGACGACATCAATCTCAACCCTGCCCTCTTTGCCCGCGTGAAGAAGGTGTACGACAAGAGAGCAACGCTGGCTCTTGACAAGGAGCAGGCGCGGCTGTTGGAAGAGACCTACAAAGGCTTCGTGCGGGGTGGTGCGAACCTCGACGCTGCCAAGCACGCGAAGCTGCGCGAGCTGAACGAGAGGATCTCCGTCCTCGAGCTCACCTTCGGGCAGAACGTGTTGAAAGAAACGAACGCCTTCAAGCTGGTGATAGATAATGAAGCCGACCTCGCGGGGCTTCCCGAGTCTTCCATCTCTGCCGCTGCCGAGGCTGCCAAGGCGGAGAAGATGGAAGGGAAATGGGTGTTCACTCTTCATAACCCGAGCGTGATGCCGTTCCTGCAATATGCCGACAACCGCTCCCTGCGCGAGAAGATGTTTAAGGCATACATCAACAGGGGTAACAACGACAACGACTGCGACAATAAAAAGGTTGTGAAAGATCTCGTCGCCGCACGCCTTGAGAAGGCGAAGCTCCTCGGCTTCGACGACTACGCCGCCTTCGTGCTCGACGAGAACATGGCAAAGAACGAGAAGAACGTCTACGACCTTTTGGACCGCATCTGGAAGCCTGCCCTCGCAAAAGCGGGCGACGAGCTTCGCGACATAAACCAGGAGATACGGAAAGAGGGCGGCAGCTTCACTGCCGAAGGATGGGACTGGCGTTACTATGCCGACAAGGCTCGGCGGGCAAAGTTCAGCCTCGACGAGAACGAGGTGCGCCCCTACCTGGAGCTGAGCCGCGTGCGGGAAGGTATCTTCTACGTGGCAAACCGTTTGTACGGGATAACGTTCACCGAGCTGAAAGACATCCCCAAGCCCGATGCCGATGCGTTCGCTTTCGAGTGTAAGGACCATGACGGCAGTCTGCTCGGCATCCTCTACATGGACTTCTTCACGCGTGAGGGCAAGAGCAGCGGAGCATGGTGCGGCAGATACCGCTCGCAGACGTACAAGGACGGAAAGAAAGTTGTCCCCGTCATCACGACAGTGTTCAACTTCAGCAAGCCTGCCGCAGGTCAGCCTGCACTGCTCAACGTCGACGAGACGCAGACGGTGTTCCATGAGTTCGGACACGCGCTGCACGGACTGTTCGGCGACGTGCACTATGGCGGCGTTGCCGGCGTGCCGCGCGACTTCGTGGAGCTGCCCTCGCAGGTCAACGAGCACTGGGCATTCCGTCCGGAGGTGCTGAACGTCTACGCCCGCCACTACCAAACGGGCGAGGTTATCCCCAAAGACCTTGTCGACAAGATCGAGCGAAGCGGCAAGTACGGGATGGGCTTCGCGACGACCGAATACCTTGCTGCCTCATATCTCGACATGGACTATCACGTGCTCAAAGCTCAGCCCGCCGACATGGACATCAACGCGTTCGAGGCTGAGATGATGAGCCGTCGCGGACTGCTCAGTCAGATCCCGCCCCGCTATCGCTCCACCTACTTCAAACATACCATGACGGGAGGCTACACCGCCGGTTACTACAGCTACATCTGGGCTGAAGTGCTCGATGCCGATGCCTTCGAAGCCTACAAGGAGACGGGCGACATCTTCAACCGCGAGGTGGCACGCAAGTTCCGCGAGTATGTGCTCACCCCGGGCGGCATCGACGATGCCATGGTGATGTATCGGAACTTCCGAGGCAAGGAGCCGAGCATCGAGCCGCTGCTGAAAAACCGTGGACTGAAATAGGTAAAGGAGGACACATACAGATGACAAGACGATTATTCGGCATAGCCGTGCTGTGCCTTACGGTGTGCTTCGCCGCCGGAGCCCGGTGGAAATGGACAAACCCTATGGACGCGGGCTTCCCTGTCATACAAAACCAGGGATGGGCTGACGAGATCGGGCATAGTTATGTGCGCCTCCCCGACCGTGCGAAGGCTGAAGTGAGAGAGGCAGTGTGGAACCACTCGCGCAACTCCTCGGGGCTGGCAATACATTTCTATTGCAATGCCCCGAAGATAACGGTCCGTTACCGGGTAAGCGGCGGCTTGAACATGCCGCACATGCCGTCGACGGGTATGTCGGGCATCGACCTCTACAGCATCGACAGCGAAGGGCGGTGGAGCTTCTGCTCCGGAGGGTTCTCTTTCGGCGACACCATCACGTACACATACACAGACCTCGGGCGCGACAAGTTCCACGACCGTGGGTTCGAATACCGTCTTTACCTGCCGCTCTACAACTCCGTGCGGTGGCTGGAGATAGGCACACCCGAAGAGAGCGAGATAAAGTTTATCCCGCGCTCCGACGAGAAGCCCGTCGTGATATACGGCACGTCGATAGTGCACGGCGCATGTGCCTCGCGTCCGGCAATGTCGTGGACAAACATACTGCAGCGCGCCCTCGACTGCCCTATCATCAACCTCGGCTTCTCCGGCAACGGGAAGCTGGAAACCGGTGTGCTTAACTATATCACCGAGCAGGATGCCCGCCTTTATGTCCTCGACTGCCTGCCTAATCTCACGGAGAAGACCGACGCGGAGGTGACCGACCTCGTGATTGCCGCCGTAAGGCAGATACGCGAGAAACGCGACGCGCCCATCCTCTTGGTGGAGCACGCGGGTTACAGCAACGGCGCAAGCAACCATCGGCAGTACGATCTCTACACACGTCTCAACGCCGCCTCCCGCCGTGGCTACGAGGCTTTGCTGCGCGAGGGCGTGGAAAAGCTGTATTACCTCTCGCACGATGAGCTTGGCATTCCTGCCGACGGTCTGGTGGATGCCGTGCATCTCTCCGACCTCGGGGCAACGGCGCAGGCTTCTGCCGTGGAGAAGAAGGTGCGCAGCATCCTCCATCTGCAGACAGGCTGCCGCCCGACAATGCAGCCCGTCACACAACGGCGCGAGCCCGACAACTACGAATGGCAGACGCGCCATCGCGACATCTTGAAACATCTCAGGGCAAACCCGCCGCGTGCCGTCATCCTCGGCAACTCCATCACCCACTTCTGGGGCGGCGAGCCTGCCGGTCCGCGCAAGAACGGAGCGGAGAGCTGGGAGAGGGTGATGGCTAAGGCAGGATTTCAGAACCTCGGCTACGGGTGGGACCGCATCGAGAACGTGCTTTGGCGCATCCACCACGGCGAGATGGACGGCTACGAGGCAGACAAGGTGGTGCTTATGATCGGGACGAACAACATGGGGACGAGCACGGACGAAGACATCGTGGAAGGTCTGCGCTTCCTCGTCTCTGCCATTCGCGACCGCCAGCCGCGTGCCGCCATCAAGGTGATCGGTATCCTCCCTCGCCGCGACCATGAAGATTGGGTGAGAAACGTCAATCTTCAAATCCGCATCATGGCAAACGAGGAAGGATGCGCGTTTCGCGATGCCGGGACGGCTCTGCTCCTGCCCTCGGGCAAGATCGACGAGTCGCTTTTCAGCGACGGACTCCATCCGAACGAGAAAGGATACGGCAAGATTGCAAACACCATAGCCGAATAGCTCCCCTGATTTCATCGCCCGCCATCTCGCGATGAAATTGCAAGTCGATTATTTCATCGCCCGCTGTCTCGCGATGAAATTGCAAGTCGATTATTTCATCGCGTGCCATCTCCCGATGAAATTGCAAGTCGATTATTTCATCGCGTGCCGTCTCCCGATGAAATTGCAAGTCGATTATTTCATCGCGTGCCATCTCCCGATGAAATTGCA
>CAVIFD010000024.1:0-10607 GCA_963641545.1 bacterium
CAATGGGAAGCATCGTTGAAATACTTCTCTCCTTTATTTATGTCCGGCTCCGTGCGCCCCGGATTCAATTCCACAGCCGTCACTTCCCTCGTATCCGTATTCATCACGTTGAGAACATCCGCAAAATAAGTCGGCACAAACAGCTTCCCGCCGACAAGCGTCATGCAGCGCGGGCCGTTTCCCTGCAAAGAGATACGCTCGCGAATGCCGTACAGGAAGTTCAGATCATAGTCCAACATTGCCTTGTTGGGATAAGCCTCGAACTTCTCACGAAAAGCCGGATGATCAATCACACTGACCTCGTGCGTTCCCGAATGAGATATGTAGATACGGTCGTCATCACAGGCTATACTCCAAATACCTGCTGCGCCTCTTTCAGGCTCGTCGACAACAGTGGCACCCACAAACTCCTGCTTCTCCGCGTCGATAACACTGAAGGCACTCGTGTTCATCCACCCCTGCTGCAACTGAGAAGTGGGTACTGCGAAACGCCCGAGGTTATGAGAGACGTAGACATACTTGCCATCCGGCGAAATGCAGATGCCCCGCAAGGCATTACTCCCGTTCGCCAGCTTTATATCCTTCACCTTCGTAAAGCCTTCCATCTCTATCACAGAGACACATGCAGCCACGTAGTCCACATCGGCACGTTGCGACGGAAGGAAGTTCGTTACATACATATACTTACCGTCCTTACTGAAAACGGCAGACTTCGGTTCGCGCAGCACCTTCACCTTGCGCAACACCTTATGAGCTACCGGGTCAATCTCCGATACGCTGTTATCAAACTGATTGCATACATAGACCAGCTTCCCGTCCGGTCCGAACATCGGATGGCAGGCACCCGAACCTGTCGGGATCACGGCTTCCACCTCGCCGGATGCGAGCGACAGCACCTGCAACCTGCCTTCCGTTTCAAAGGTCGTCACATACGCCTTGTCGCCATCCAAGAGTATGCCGGTCGGCACCTCGTTCATGGGATACGAACGCTGCAGCCTGCCCTCGGGCGAAAAGACATCAACACGCTTAACGCCCTTCTCGGTCAGAAACATCTCGCCTTTGTCATTCAGTTTTATATCAGTAGTGAAAAACGGAGGATTGTCTGCCGATGTCATAGAGACGAAACAGCAGGCAAAGCAAGCCATCAACGCAGTCTTTAGTGAGTACTTCTCAAATTTCATGGTATGTTATTGTTCTTATTTCTGCCAACTCAATTCACTTCGCCGGATTATCAGCCCCAAAAGTAACAATTACCCAAACACCTTGTACCGTAGGTTAGTCTTTTGTAACATTTCGGGCTTGTTCCGAGATGCACCGAGTGCCCCCGAAAAACGCGTTGGGGAGTTTTCGATATATTTGCGCCCTCAAAAACAAATCAGGAAGATGAGAGAGGAATGGTTCCCGATAGTAAACGAAGAGGGAGAGACTACAGGTAAGGCTACGCGCCGAGAGTGTCATGGCGGGAGCAAGCTGCTGCACCCCGTCGTACACCTGCATATCTTCAACGATGCGGGTGAGCTTTATCTGCAGAAACGCGCCATGAGCAAGGATATCCAGCCCGGGAAGTGGGACACTGCGGTGGGCGGGCATGTCGACTATGGCGAGAGGGTTGAAGACGCGCTCCGACGGGAAGTGCGCGAAGAATTAGGGGTAACAGAGTTCACCCCACAGTTCATAACCCGCTATGTCTTCGAATCTGCCATCGAGAAGGAGCTTGTCAACACCTTCCGCACCGTCTACAACGGGGATATTCACCCCGATGCCGCCGAGCTGGAGGGCGGACGCTTCTGGGCTATGGATGAGATAAGGGAGAACCTCGGCAAAGGCATCTTCACGCCTAACTTCGAGCAGGAGTTCCGCAGGCTGTTCCTTTAGAGCATCTCTTACCTGCACATCTCGCGGATCACCGCTATCAGCTCGCCACCGATCTCTTCGGCTTCCTCCATGGTGTGGGCTTCCGAATATATACGTATGATAGGCTCGGTGTTGCTCTTGCGGAGGTGTACCCACTTGTCGGGGAAGTCGATCTTCACTCCGTCGATGTCGGTGATATCGTACCCCGCATATTTCTCCTTCACCTTGGCAAGGATGGCATCCACGTTGATTTCCGGAGTGAGCTCCACCTTCTGCTTGGAGATGAAATACTGCGGATAGCATGCCCGCAGCTCGCTTGTCTTCATCCTCTTCTTTGCAAGATGGGTAAGGAACAGAGCTATACCCACCAGGGCATCCCTTCCGTAGTGGCTCGCAGGATAGATCACACCACCGTTGCCTTCGCCGCCGATAACGGCATTCGTCGCCTTCATCTTCGCAACCACATTCACCTCGCCGACAGCTGCAGCACTGTAGCGGCAGCCCGGGTGCGAACGGGTGACATCCCTCAGGGCACGGCTCGAGCTCAGGTTGCTCACCGTATTACCCGGGGTGTGGCTCAAGACGTAGTCGGCAACTGCCACCAGCGTGTATTCCTCGCCGAACATCTCACCGTCTTCGCAGACTATTGCCAGGCGGTCGACATCAGGGTCGACAACGAAGCCCACGTCTGCCCCTGCATGCTTCATGAGGTCTGATATCTCCGTCAGGTTCTCGGGGATAGGCTCGGGGTTATGGGCGAAGTTGCCCGTAGGCTCCGTATGCAGCCCGAGGACATCCTTCACTCCAAGGGCAGAGAGCAGCTCCGGCAGGACGATGCCCCCAACGGAGTTCACCGTATCGATTGCCACGCGGAAGTTCGCTGCACGGATTGCCTCTACATCCACCAGAGGGAGGCGGAGCACACTGTCGATGTGCTTCCTTTTATATGTATCGTCGCGGATGACCTTACCCATGTGCTCCACGTCGGCAAACTCGAAGCTCTCGGAGGCTGCCGTCTCAAGCACCTCGGCACCCTCCACGGCACTGAGGAACTCGCCCCGTTCGTTCAGCAGCTTCAAGGCATTCCACTGCTTCGGGTTGTGGCTTGCCGTCAGTATGATGCCTCCGCATGCTCCTTCCATGGCTACGGCAAGCTCCGTTGTCGGGGTCGTTGCAAGATCTATATCGACAACGTCAAAGCCCATACCGGTGAGCGTACCCAGGACAACGCTCTTCACCATCTCTCCCGAGATACGGGCATCGCGCCCCACCACTATCTTGTTTGTCGCAACCTTGGTGTGCCTTCTTATGAACGTGGCATATGCTGCCGTGAACTTCACTATTGCCAACGGGTTCAGCCCCTCTTCCGGCGTGCCGCCTATCGTGCCGCGGATGCCGGATATGGATTTGATCAGTGTCATAAACCTTTTCTCCTTGCTTATTTCTCGAATGTATATTTCACCTTTTTGAAGTAGACCGGCACGTACTGGCTTTGGAACGTGTAGCCCATGCGCTTGAACGGCACGATGAGGCTCACTATTGCCCCGTCGCCCACGTAATAGAGCGGCGTTGCCAGCCCTTCGCCAACGAAGTAGTCGGGGTAATAGTCCACGTACTCTCCCGAATAGGTATTGTAGCCGAAGATGAACTCCGTCGGGTAGCCGTAGGTGTATGTCAGTCCGTATGTCAGGTTGTTTGCCAGCAGGTAGGCTGTGTCCGAATCAAGTATACCGTATGCCTCGAAGCGGCAGAGCGCCTTTGTCTTGCCGAGCACGGCACGCGTCTCGTCGCCCGGGTCGATCACATGCATGTAGACATCGTTGTCAAGCTTCACGAACTCGTTCTCCGCGAAGACACTGTCAGACGGATAATCCTTCAGGATCTTAAAGCCCTCATGATCTATCAACCGATCTATCGCCTTCCTCTCGTCCTTCAGATACTCCGTGTACGACTTTGTCTTGCTACACGAAGCCACCAGCAGAACTCCACACACAATCATCAGGATATTAAAACCTCTCTTCATCTCTTGTTCTTTTAGTATGTTAAACGAGCGGCAAATGTAGATAATCTCCACCACTTCTCAGACATGGCATTCCTTTTCTTCCGCATTTACCGCACCCTCGTTCGGGTCGAACTCCTTCAGTGCTTTCTCGAAGACCTCCATGGCATCTCTCACCATGCCGTCAAACTGTCCGCCGGAGGCATTCTTGTGCCCGCCACCGTTGAAATACCTGGCGGCAAACAGGTTGCAGGGGAAGTCGCCCACCGAACGCAGCGACACCTTCGTGTGACCCTTGTTTCTGCGGATGAAGCAGCTGAAGTTGATGCCCTCGATGCTCAGCGGCATGTTGGCAAGCCCCTCCGTGTCTCCCGTTTGGTAGTGGAAGGCGTTGAGCTCGGCGTTGCTGAGCGTGATAAGGGCGGCATGATACTCGGGGTATATCTTCATCTTGCTGTACAGCACATAGCCCTGCAACCTCAGGCGGCTCTCGGAGTAGACATGATAGACGTTGCGGTATATCTCGTCCTTGTCTATCCCATGTCTGATAAGCTCGCCTATGATGGTGTATATCTCCGGACGGTTGGAGTTGTAGGTGAATGCCCCCGTATCCGTCATCATGCCCGTATAGATACACTGAGCCATCTCTTTCGTCATCACACCCTCCATCCCCATCTGCAGGATGAAGCGGTAGACCACCTCGCATGTCGACGACATGCCGGGATACGACATCGCGACATCGCAGAAGGGCTGAGGCTCGGGATGGTGGTCGATCATCACCTTACGGCCCTTGGCACCGGAGAGAAAGGGAGCCAGCCTGTCCACCCGCGCCGCTGCGTTGAAGTCGAGGCAGAAGACAACGTCTGCCCCCCCGACAAGCTCCACTGCCCGCTCCGCCTCCTTGTCATACCGCACGATATCCTCTGCCCCGGGCATCCATGCGTAGAACTGCGGGTACTCGTTCGGGACAACCACCGTCACGTTCTTCTTCCCATACGCCGCGAGGAAATGACGCAGCGCGAGAGACGAGCCCAAGGCATCCCCGTCGGGGGCAACGTGCGTCACTATCACGAAGCTCTCGCCCTCGTCGATGCAGCTCTTCGCCCCCAGGATCTCTTCTTCATCAATGATATTTGTCAGCATACACGGTTGTTTTTGTTCCGCCGCAAAAGTAGTGTTTTTACACCAAGCCCCGACTTCCATGTATGGGAGCCGGGGCTCGGGGAATTTTAGAGTGTCTAAAAGGAGGCTTTTAGGACATCTAAAAGGAGTATTTTAGGGCATCTAAAAGGAGGCTTTTAGGGCATCTAAAAGGAGGCTTTTAGACACTCTGAAAAGAACAGGCGTTCTACATCACCTCAGGAATGTCGTCTTCACTGTCATTACCGCTCGGAATATCACCCACATAGAGCTTCACAGGGAAGACATACGTACGCACATCCTTCACCAGACGGTTGGCTGTGCCGGCTTGCGTAGCGAGGCTCAGCGTATACTCTCCATCCGCCATTTCCGGAAGCATAAACGTCACCTGCGAAGGGTTGTTGTGGATCAACACCGTAACCTTCTTGGCTTCGCCCGTAGTCGGGGTAAGATAGATACCCACCGTCGGGTCGTCGCCTACAACCTTGATGTTCGAACCGTTGATGACAGCCGGACCTGAAGAAGTCAACTGGAGGTTGGTCTCGCCCGTCGTCGTGTCTACAATATCGTTGATTATCGGTCCGGTAACGGCAGGGCGCGTATCCACATCGACAGTCTTCAACGTGTCGCGCAACAATTTCCCCGGCGTGTAGGATACGCCCAGCTTGTGAATGGAAGCATCGAACGCGGCCTTCTCTCCGCTGAAAGACCCGCTCACGTTCACCAAATACTGACCGACACCATCAACAACGCTCCTACCCTCGGCAATGGCATAAACCTTCTCCTGATCTGCCATGTCGAGAATTCCCACAATGGTCTCCTTACGATACTCCGTCCGCTTCGCAACGATACGATCGGCAATCTCACTGTTGTGCAATGTTCCCATGACCACCGGCTTAGCCACATAGTCACCCTTCACTTCCGTGACAGCATTGTCATACAAATTAACTGTCAATTTAATCTTCTCACTCATTGTAGTCGATTTTATTGTTAGACATAAATATTATCGGCAGTAAAGGTATGTGATAAATATTCGCAAAACAAACTCTAAGGCAAAACAAGCCCGCATATAAGCCACAGAAGGGAAAAGGGACGTGATTATTTGCATAATCCAAACATATTCCATTCCTTTGCCGCCGCTTTACAGCAGAGCGATGTTTGATGTGATGGTGCCTTGGATGAGTGGCTTAGTCAGTGGTCTGCAAAACCATTTACGGCGGTTCGAATCCGCCAGGCACCTCCATCCCCTTCACAGATGAAAGTATGTATCGCTGAGAAACCGAGCGTAGCCCGCGAGATTGCCGAAGTGCTTGGTGCAACCCTGAAGAAGAACGGGTATCTCGAGGGCGGCGGCTACCGGGTCACATGGACCTTCGGACATCTGTGCACACTGAAAGAGCCTCAAGACTACACCGAGGCATGGAAGCACTGGAGCCTCGGCTCGCTCCCGATGATACCTCCCCGCTTCGGCATCAAGCTGATCAACAACCCCACATACGAGCAACAGTTCAAGGTGATAGAAAGCCTTATCCGAGATGCCGAGATGGTGATAAACTGCGGTGATGCCGGTCAGGAGGGCGAGCTCATCCAACGCTGGGTGATGCAGAAGGCAGGCTGCCGCTGCCCCGTCTACCGCCTGTGGATCTCTTCGCTGACGGAAGAAGCCATACGCGAAGGGTTCCGTCACCTGAAGGAGCAGAGCGAGTTTAAGACACTCTACGAGGCAGGGCTCGCACGTGCCATAGGCGACTGGCTGCTCGGCATGAACGCCACCCGACTGTACACCATCCGCTACGGGCAGAACCGCCAGGTGCTCTCCATTGGCCGTGTGCAGACACCCACCCTCGCCCTCATAGTAAACCGCCAGGCAGAGATAGACAACTTCCGCTCGGAGCCCTACTGGGAGCTGAAGACAGTCTACCGAGGCACAACGTTCTCTGCCACCAAGGGGAAGTTCACCAAGAAAGAAGAAGGAGAAGCCTTCCTCGAGAGCGTGAAGACGGAAGACTTCACCGTCACCGGCATAACAGAGAAGAAAGGCAGGGAGTCTGCCCCACGCCTCTTCGACCTCACCGCGCTGCAGGTGGAGTGTAACAAGAAGTTCTCCTTCACCGCAGGCGACACGCTGAAGCTGATACAGTCGCTCTACGAGAAGAAGGTGACCACCTATCCGCGTGTGGACACCACGTTCCTTAGCGAAGACATCCACCCCAAGGTTCCTAATATATTGAAGGGTCTGACGGACTACGCCGAGCTGACCTCGCCGCTGCTCGGCATCAAGATACCCAAGAGCAAGAAGGTGTTCGACAACACGAAGGTCACCGACCACCATGCCATCATCCCGACCGGAGTGCCTGCCCGCAACCTTACGGAGAACGAACGTAAGGTGTACGACCTTGTCACACGACGCTTCATCGCCGTCTTCTACCCCGACTGTGAGGTGTCCACCACCACCGTGCTCGGCAAGGCAGGTAAGGCAGACTTCAAGGCATCCGGCAAGCAGATACTGAAGCCCGGGTGGCGCGTGGTGTTCGGCACAGAGACGAAAGACCCCGATGCCGAGCCTAAGGAAGAAGAGGAAAGCGTGCTGCCGAGCTTCACCAAGGGAGAGAGCGGACCGCATAAGCCGCTGCTGAAGGAGACATGGACCACTCCCCCCAAGCCATACACGGAGGCAACACTGCTCCGCGCCATGGAGACGGCAGGCAAGCTGGTGGACAACGAAGACCTGCGCGACGCACTGAAGGAGAACGGCATCGGCCGCCCCTCCACCCGCGCCGCAATCATCGAGACTCTGTTCAAGCGTAATTATATAAGGAAGGAGCGCAAGAGCCTCTACCCTACTGCCACAGGGAAGGAGCTGATAGGCACGATACACGAAGAGCTGCTCAAGAGCGCGGAGCTGACCGGCCTGTGGGAGAAGAAGCTCCGTCAGATAGAACGGGGCACGTATGAGGCACGCACCTTCCTCGACGAGCTGAAGCAGATGGTGCACCGGATTGTCACCAACGTCCTCTCCGACCGGTCCACCCACAGGATAACCATCGAGACAACCAATAAATAAGTACTGCCAATGATCTGTTTCCCGAATGCGAAGATAAACCTTGGGCTGAACGTCGTAGCCAAACGCCCCGACGGATACCATAATATAGAGACCGTGTTCTACCCCATCCCCCTGACGGATGCGCTGGAGGTGGTACGCTCAGACAAGATGTCGTTCCATCAGAGCGGCATCGCAGTGGATGCCCCCATGGAGAAGAACTTAGTGATAAAGGCGCTGAACCTGTTCAAGGCGCAACACGACACCCCCGCGTTGGAGATACACCTCATGAAAGCCATCCCCTTCGGTGCAGGACTTGGCGGAGGGTCGTCGGATGCCGCCTTCATGCTGAAGCTGCTCAGCGACTTCTGCGGGCAGGATATACCCTGCGAGGAGTTGGAGGAGATGGCAGCATCCCTCGGTGCCGACTGCCCCTTCTTCATTCGTAACACGCCGGTGTTCGCCTCCGGCACAGGCAACATCTTCGAGCCGGTCTCTCTGTCGCTGAAGGGTTATCATCTCTGCCTTGTGAAGCCTGATGTGGCAGTGTCCACCGCCGAAGCATACTCTTTGGTTACGCCCTCTGCCCCGGCTGTCTCCCTGAAAGAGATCGTCCGAAGCCCCGCCGACACATGGAGAGGACGTATGGTGAACGACTTCGAGGAGAGCGTGTTCAGCCGCCACCCCGTCATACGAGAGATAAAGGAACGCCTCTTCAGATACGGTGCCGTCTATGCTTCCATGTCCGGCTCCGGCTCTTCCGTCTTCGGACTGTTTGCCGAGCCTACGCGGCTGAAGGGAGCATTCCCCGATTGCTTCGTTTGGGAAGGACCCATGGCGTGAGTCAGCCGAAATGCGGCGGGCGACGGCTCATCTTCCTATCGACAAAGCTCTTGATGAACGCCACCGTCTCGTCTACCCCAAGCACCGATACGTCAATAGAGAAGTTGTAAGAGGAGGCAACGCCCCATTCCTTGTTGGTGTAGTAGTTATAGTATGCGGCACGCGACTTGTCCGTCTTCTCCATCAGCTCCTTTGCCTGCTCCACGGTCACGTCCTGCCTTCCCACGATGCGCCGGATACGCTGCTCCTCCGTGGTGTGTATGAAGAAGCTCAGGCAGGCAGGATCGTCGCGAAGGATATAGTCCGCGCAACGCCCTATCAGGACGCACGACTTCTCCGCCGCCAGCTTCCTTATGGCATCACTCTGATACTTGAACAGACGGTCGTTCGAAAGTATATCATTGTAAGGAGCGAACGTACCCATATTGAAATACCCCATCGTAAAGGCATACGCCAATCCGCCGGAAGCCCGCTCGTCTGCCTTCTCGAAGAACTCCTGATTCAAGCCACTCTCTTTCGCAGCTATCGCCATCAGCTCCTTGTCGTAGTAAGCAATACCCAATGCCTTCGCCAACTTCTGACCTACCTCACGCCCACCGCTGCCAAACTGCCTACCGATGGTCAATATGATCTTGTCTTCCATATATATACTGTCTCCTGTTTTTATTGTACAAACTCTCACAACCCTTCCGAGATGCTTTTCCATAGGTTATCGTCGGGCACGGGAGCAACGATACGTATCTTCTGTTTTGATACGGGATGAACGAACTCGACACTGCGTGCATGCAGGCTGATACCTCCGTCTTTGTTCGAGCGGTCCGCCCCATACTTCAGGTCTCCCTTTATCGGACATCCTATCTTCGCCATCTGGCAACGTATCTGATGATGACGCCCTGTCTTCAGGTCTATCTCCAACAGGAAATAGTTGTCCGAACGGGCAATCACCTTATAATGGAGTATTGCTTTCTTTGCATCCGCCCGCTCCGTATCGTAGGCATAGCTCTTGTTCTGCTTCTCGTTGCGCACCAGCCAATGCACCAACTCGCCCTCTTCCGCCTCGGGGCAATGCTTCACGATAGCCCAATAGGTCTTCTTCACCTCCCCGCCGCGGAACATATCATTCAGACGAGCCAAAGCCTTACTTGTCTTGGCAAACAGCACCACACCGCTGACAGGGCGGTCGAGCCTATGGGTGACCCCCACAAAGACGTTACCCGGCTTGCAATACTTCTCTTTCAGCCATGCCTTGAGCATTTCCGAAAGAGGAGCATCGCCGGTCTTGTCTCCCTGCACGATCTCTCGGCAGGTCTTGTTTACCGCAATGATGTGATTGTCTTCGTAGATAACGTCCATACCTACATATTCATGCCGCCGTCAACCTGTATCACCTGCCCCGACACATAAGAAGAGAGGTCGGAAGCAAGGAATGTAGCGATGTTTGCCACGTCTTCAGGCGTACCGCCACGGCGCAACGGGATCTTCTGGCACCACTCCTTCTTCACATCCTCGGGCAGAGCCGCCGTCATGTCTGTGATGATGAAGCCCGGGGCAATGGCGTTGGCACGAATGCCACGCGAGCCAAGCTCCTGCGCAACGCTCTTTGCCAGACCTATCAGCCCCGCCTTCGAAGCAGCGTAGTTGCTCTGACCTGCATTTCCGTGCACACCCACCACGGAAGCCATGTTGATGATGTTACCCGACCGCTGGCGCACCATAATCGGTGTACAGGCA
>CAVIFD010000025.1:0-10606 GCA_963641545.1 bacterium
TACTTTTTGGTGTCAGAAACGAGTTGCACTACTATTACAAACTGTCATCCCGCGCTCCGACGCGGAATCCCCTAAGCCAAAACACAACAAAGCCCCGAGGAAATGATTTCTTCGGGGCTTTGTTTTTCTTATCCGCGACGCGGAGGGCGTTACTTGATGCCGAGCTTCGACTTGATGGCTTTGGGCAGCGCGTCTTTGTGGACGACGATGTTCATCGTCTTATAGCGCGCGAAAGCCTTCGATGCATACCAGATGCCGTCGTACTTGCCGGTCTTGCCCCACGAGTTCTTCACCATGTAGTATTCGCCGCCATCCTGATCTTTGGCGATACCGAATATCTGCATGCCGTGGTCGTCTGTCGTCTCACGGTTGTCGTAAGCAAGCTGACGTTCTTCCTGCGTGCACCACTTCTGCGGCTGCGGCTTCGTATTGAGTTTCTTCTCCTCAGGTTTCATCTTCAGCCAGTGCGCCATGTCCGAGCCGCTAAGCTCCTGCACCTTATCAACGTCGGGCATAACAGCTATGCCGTCGCGCGTAAAGCCCTGCTCGCTGACATCGGAACCCCAGGCAATGGTGAAGCCCTTGTCTATGGCGTTGTCGAACACTTCCATGAGCTCGTCGATCGGCAGGTTATAGCAAAGAGCGTGACGCCAGTTGTCCTGTATCTCAAGCGGGAACTGCGTGTAGAACGGGTGATGCGTATAGGAAGTAAGCGACACATAGTCTGACGCCTTCAAGCCCGTCGACTCGTAGAACGACTTCGGAGTGTATTCCTTGCCTTTGTAGGTAAACTTCTCGGGAGTCTTGCCGAGGTATATCTCGTGCACGGCGGCAACGGCTTTCTTCCACAGCATGTTATTGTCCTTGTCGCTTTGGAGCTTCTTCAGCCCGCCCTGTGCCACGGCTTTTACCATAGCATCCGTGAGAGCCGACAGCTCGTTATGGTTGCTCAGCGTATCGTTGTACATCACACCGGGTCGCATTTCTTCTTCGGGCACCAAGCCGAAGGTCTGCATCCCGTAGATGACGTCGTAGAACGAACCGCCTTGCGAGAAGGACGCGTCGCCATGCGTACGGACAGCCATGTCGGCACGGTCTTGATACGTATGATACACTATGAACATCTCAGAGAAGTCGTACTCGCCCTTGCCCATGCGAAGTAGTTCAGACTCGAGGAAAGCCATCGAGGAGTAGCACCAGCACGTGCCCGCACGATTCTGGTTCTTGATTGATGTAATAGGGTTTTCTTTTACCGTGGTGAAAACGAAACCCTCTTCCTTTTCACCTTCATTCTCTTGTGCACCAAGAGGGGCAGCAGAGAACGCGCAAGCCAGCAGCAAGCCGGCGGCAACAAGCTTCTTCATTTTTCTTCTATTCAATTTGTTTGTTATTATGCATTTGAGCGCAAATGTACGGGTTTTATTCCTTATCCCCCACAGTGTAGACGAGGACGAACTCACGCCCGACCTCATACCTCAGACGGTAGGCACGTTTCTCTGCCGACCGCGTCTCGCGGGCAAGGATCTCTCCCTCGAGGGCAATGTCGAAAGGCTCTATGAAGATATGACTCGCGAAGTCGACATCCGTCTCACGCATTGCCTTAAACACTGCTTCCTTTGCGCACCAGTAGACAAGCGCACGGCTCACGGCGTCTTTCCCCTCTACTGCCGCATCTTCCTCGGGAGACAAGAAGCGGCTCCGCACCTTCAGCACGCGAGGAGAACGACGCTCTATATCTATGCCGGCGGCATCGTGCTGCGTAAGGAGCACGGCTGCGTATCCGGTAGTATGGGAGATGCTGATTGCCGTCGACGTGCCGGGCAGGTAAGGCGCGCCGTCGATATGATATGCCACACGAAACTCCACACCCGTCAGCGTCTTCAGCAGCGCACGGCTCGCGAGCCATTCCATGCGGCGACGCTTAGCTTTCACTTCCGCGAGCCTCGCAACGTATTCTTCCGCGTTGCCGTCGAGCATGTCAAGCAGTTCCGTTTCCGTCTCGTCCATCTTCCAGATGCCGAGCAGAGGTTTGGTATGTTTAAGGACAAGAGGCATTCCTCGAGCTTTAGAACGGATAGTCGTCGCTACTCTTTGACTCTTGCGGAGCAGCCGGTTGCGGAGCTGCAGGGGAGTTGGGCTGAGCCTGCGCAGCGGACTGTGACCCACCGGCTGCGGCAGCACCGTCGGCAGGGCGCGAGCCTCTGTCGTAGAACTCTATGCGATCAGCGGCTATCTCCGTTACGTAGCGTTTCACCCCGTTCTGGTCGTCGTAGTTGCGGGTACGTATCTTACCTTCCACATAGACATGCGAGCCTTTCTTCACCCACTTCTCCACGAAAGGAACCAGGTCGCGACGGGCAACGATGTTGTGCCACTCGGTACGCTCGGGCACCACTGTTCCGTTAGCCAGTGTGTAGCCCCTCTCCGAGGTCGCAAGCGTGAAGTTTGCAATAGCCGAATTGCTGTCAAAGTAATGAACATCGGGGTCTTTGCCCACGTTCCCAATCAGAATAACCTTATTCAATGACATAGCTGTAAGTTTTTAATACGAGACAAAGGAACACAAATTCACCCGTTCCGACAAATCGAAGAGAGGAATTGATACATTCCGATCAGAGGTTTATCTCCTGCAGAACCTTACGTGTTGCTCCTGCGTGAGACGACACGAAGCTGCCCGCGCACCTTCCTGCCGCTTCAAGTGCCGAGCGAGAAGAGAGCAGCTCGTCCATCTTCCCGGCAAAAGCTTCTCGAGACGAGAAGGTAAAGCCCCCGCCTACGCTGATAAGGTCGCAGGCTTCCTTGAACTTGTGGTATCGGGGACCAAAGAGGACGGGTATGCCGTAGACGGCTGCCTCCGGGGTGTTGTGTATGCCCGCACCGAATCCCCCACCTATGTAGGCAATGGTGCCGTAGCGGTAGATGGACGACAGCAGACCGAAGCCATCCACTATAAGGCAGTCCTTGCCCTCGAGCTGCGTAGCGTCGCGCTCCACTTCAGAGAGACGAACAGAGGGTCGTTTCAGTAAGGACTCGATATACTCCAGGTGCTCACGGTGTATCTCGTGCGGGGCAATGATGAGCTTCATCTCGGGATGCTCATTAAAATAAGGTATATATATATCCTCATCCTGTTGCCACGAGCTGCCTGCCACGAGCACGGGAGGCTTCGCTTCATCTTCTCCCCCAACGAAACGCTCCACTATGGGGAGACGGCGAGCCATGCTCTGCACGTCGAGCACACGGTCGAAACGGGTATCACCTGCAACAGTCACGCTCCTTATGCCATACTCCGCGAGCAGCGCGGCAGAACGGTCGTCTTGCACGAAGAGATGCGTGAAACATCGAAGAACCTTCCTGTACGAACACCCGTACCAACGGAAGAACACCTGCTCGGGACGGAAAATGGCTGATACGATATAGACGGGAACACCCATGCGGCAAAGGGCATGAAGGTAGTTACTCCAGAACTCATACTTTATGAATATGGCAACGGAGGGGTTTGCGAGGCGAAGAAACCGCCGTACTCTCCGAGGCGTGTCGAAAGGCAGATAGCACACGACATCCGCCCCGTCGTAGTCTTTCCTCACCTCGTAGCCCGAGGGGGAAAAGAACGTGAGCAGTATCTTGTACCCCGGATGCTCCCTACGTATTGCCTCCATTATCGGGCGGCCCTGCTCGAACTCGCCGAGAGAAGACGCATGAAACCATACGTACTTCGCACAGGGGTCTATCTTCTCGCGAAGGATATCGTATGTCCTTCTTTGCCCTTGGCGCATTGCCCGTGCCTTAGGGTTGAACAAGGACACAAGCGCAACGGCAAAAGCATAAAGACGTATTGCCAAAGTATACATAAGCACCTATTTAAGCACCTCGACGGCTCTTTCGATGCGACGTATGGATTCTTCCTTGCCCAATGCCTCGGTGATGTCGAAGATGTGCGGACCCTTACCCTCGCCAACCAGGGCAAGACGGGTGGCATTCATTATGTTGCCGAGGTGATAGCCCTTGCGCTCAATCCAAGCCTTTACTTCGTTTTCCGTTCCTTCTATGTCGAAGGGCTCGCGCTTGCGCAGCAGCTCGACAAGCTCCGTGAGCTGTGCGGCAGAGTCCGGCTTCCAACGTTTCTTCATGGTCTTCTCGTCGTACTCGGTGGGGGCAACGAAGAAGAAGGAACAAGTGTCCCAAAGGTCTTTGACGAACGACACACGGTCCTTCATCATACCTACGACCTTTTCCACGTAAGCCTTGTCGGCACTTATGCCGTGGCTCTCGAGGATGGGCATGAACATGGCTGCCACCTCTGCATTACCTTTCCTTTGTATATACTGATGGTTGAACCATTTTGCCTTCTCGTAATCGAAGCGGGCACCTGCTCGACTGCAACGTGTGAGGTCGAACTTCCTTATGAGCTCGTCCATGTCCATAATCTCGCTGTCGTCTCCGGGGTTCCAGCCGAGAAGCGCGAGGAAATTGACCACCGCCTCGGGAAGGTAACCACCCTCGCGATAGCCCGAGGAGACGTCGCCCGTCTTCGGGTCGTGCCATTCGAGAGGAAATACGGGAAAGCCCAGACGATCGCCGTCGCGCTTGCTCAGCTTGCCGTTGCCTTCGGGCTTGAGCAGAAGTGCGAGATGAGCAAAGCGAGGCATCGAGTCGCTCCAGCCCAAGTAGCGGTAGAGCAGCACGTGAAGAGGTGCACTTGGCAACCACTCCTCGCCGCGGATGACGTGTGTCACCTCCATAAGGTGATCGTCCACGATGTTAGCCAAGTGGTAGGTCGGCAGGTTGTCGGCAGACTTATACAATACTTTATCATCAAGCACCGACGAGCTTATCACCACCTCGCCACGTATTATATCGTTCACATGTATGTCTTCTCCCGGTTCAATCTTCACACGCACCACGTACTGTTCCCCTGCGTCTATCAAAGCTGCGGTCTCCTCCTTCGAGAGCGTCAGCGAGTTGCGCATCTCGAGGCGTGTGGAAGCGTCGTACTGGAAGTTGGGCACCTCCTTACGCTTGGCTTCGAGCTCTGCAGGGGTATCAAAGGCGATATACGCCAAGCCGCTGTCGAGCAGCTTGTCGACATACTGACGGTACAAGTGCCGCCGCTCGCTTTGTCTGTAAGGTCCGTAATCACCTCCGAAGCTCACGCCCTCGTCGAACTTTATGCCGAGCCATGTAAGAGCCTCGATGATATAGGCTTCAGCCCCGGGCACGAACCTCTGCGAGTCGGTGTCCTCGATACGGAGAATGAAGTCGCCTCCGTGCTGTTTAGCGAACAAATAGTTATATAATGCGGTCCTGACGCCCCCGATATGCAGTGCCCCTGTAGGGCTGGGAGCAAAGCGGACTCTCACTTTCCTCTGAGTCATAATCTTCTCCTAAATCTTTATCAATGCGGCAAAAGTAGACCTTTTTTTTCTCGTGCTAAACATTTTTGCGTACATTTCCGCGCTTAAAATGAGAAACGTATGAGATTAAAGAACTACAGTATACACCCTGCTGTGTACTTCATTGTCGCCTCGTTGTTGATTGCCTACTTCTTCCCACGGGAAGGAAAGTTTCGCTACCAGTTCCACGAGGGCAAGCCGTGGAGATACGGACTATTAACGGCACCAAGCGATTTCCCCATCTATAAGACGGACGCCGAGGTGGAGGCTGAAAGAGACAGCGTGCTTAAGACGTTCGAGCCCTACTTCCGCTCGGACATGGCGGTGGAAGCTGCGGAAGTTGACAACCTTCGTGCCGCCTACACCAAGGAGCTAAGCAAGAAAGCAACGCCGGCATATATGCAGTACGTCGAGCGCACTCTCGTATCCTTATATAATAAAGGTATAGTGGCAGCAGCCGACATGGAGATGCTCAAGAAGAACAAATACACGAAGGTAAACGTTGTTGAAGGCAACGTCGCGCACTCGCGCTACACGAGCGACATGTTTACCGTGAAGACAGCCTACGAGTTTATCATCAACAACTGCCCGTCGCATCTCGACCGTGCCGTACTTCAGTCGTGCGACATCAACAACTTCTTGAAGGAAAACATCTCGTACGACGAGGAAATGTCCGAGAAAGTAAAAGACGACATGCTGCGCAGCGTGGCTCTTGCCAACGGCATGGTGCAGGCGGGCGAACGTATAGTGGATCGCGGAGAGATTGTAGACAACCACACCTACAACGTGTTGCGATCATTGAAGATAGTGCACGAGACGAAGTCGGGCGGCGCCGAGAGGCAAAGCATCATCCTCGGTGGGCAGTTTGTGCTGGTGCTCGGTATCATCTTCTGCTTCTGGCTCTACCTATGGTCGTTCCGGCTGCATATCCTGCATGAGAGGAAGAACGCGCTCTTCCTTGTGCTCTGCGTGTTCGTATGCTGTATGCTGACGGAGCTGTGTGTAAACTATGCCCTGTTCAACGTCTACATTCTCCCCTTCGCCATAGTGCCGATAGTGGTGCGTACCTTTTTCGATTCGCGCACTGCCCTGTTCACGCATCTTGTCATCGTACTGATATGCTCGCTGATGGTTCCCTTTCCTCACGAGTTCCTGCTGCTGCAGATCGTCGCCGGCATGGTGGTAACATTCAGCCTGAAGGATCTCTCGGAGAGGTCGCAGTTGATTCGATGCGCCTTCTTCATCTTCCTCGCGTACGTGCTCTGCTACGTGAGCTTGGCCCTTTATCAGGAAGCCGACTTCAACAAGATCAACTGGCTCATGTTCCTCTACTTCGGCATCAACTTCATCCTCCTGATGTTTACCTATATATTGGTGTACATCCTCGAGAAGACGTTCGGCTACGTTTCGAGCATAACGCTCGTGGAGCTTTCCAATATCAACACGCCCCTGCTCAAGAAGCTGTCGGAGACCTGCCCGGGCACGTTCCAACACTCTCTTCAGGTATCGATACTTGCCTCTGCCGCAGCAACGAAGATAGGTGCCAACGCACAACTGGTGCGTACCGGTGCCATGTATCACGACATCGGCAAGATGACAAACCCCGCGTTCTTTACCGAAAACCAGGGAAGTGTCAACCCGCACAGCCGGCTCACCTTCGACCAAAGCGCACGGATCATTATAAGTCACGTTGCCGACGGCGTGAAGATAGCAGAGAAAGCCATGCTGCCGAAGGCGGTGACAGACTTCATCCGCACGCACCACGGACGGGGTAAGGCAAAATACTTCTACTACTCCTTCAAGAACAAGTACCCCGACAAGGCGATCGACGAGGAGGCGTTTACCTATCCTGGTCCTAACCCGTTCACCAAGGAGACTGCCCTTCTCATGATGGCAGACTCCGTGGAAGCTGCCTCACGAAGCCTCAAAGAGCATACCGAAGAGAGTATCCGGCAGCTTGTGGACAAGATCATCGACACGCAGATAGCCGACGGTCTGCTTAAAAGTGCACCACTCACTTTCCGCGACGTGGAGACGGTCAAGAGCGTCTTCACGGACAAGCTCAAGACGATGTTCCATACTCGCATCAGCTATCCCGACCTGAAGAAATAACACTCCTTTCCGAACAGGCAAAAATCTGCTCCCCGAGTAGGTGAAAATCTACTCCTCGAGTAGATGTTTGTCTACTTACCGAGTAGATGAGTGTCTACTTATCGAGTAGATTGACCTCTACTCGAGGAGTAGTTTTTTCCCCGCTCCGTGAGGTGGGTTTTGCCCGCTCGAGGATGCGGGGCTTATTTGCTCGAGGAAAAGGGGCAAAAGTGTAAATAATGTTAATTCCCAAAACATTATTGACAAAATATTTGTTTCCTCGGAATTGTGAGTTTATTTTTGTGGAAGAAAAAACGGGAGGTGTATTTCTAATGTTATACGATGCGTTATTGGGAAATGAGCATCAGCTTTAACCTTTTATCGGAAGCATAAAAATTCTATGAAAGAGTTAGCCTTAACAAAGATGTCCACTTCCACAAATCATCATTAAAATGCTGCCCGGGTGCGGCGCAAAGGAGTCCGCTTCTGCGCGACGCGACGAAGGGTAGATTCAGCCGAGTTCAAGCAAGGGTGTAGGCTGAATAAGTGGGAGTTGATTCCTTGCAGAAGTTTCACTCTAACGTGTTATATGAAAAAATGGCATTAAGAGTAAGACGTATCAAGAAGGTGTTCGGCTTCGACAAGACAAAGACGGAGAAGTATGTGCTTGTTCCCGACCGAGCAACAGTGGTTAAGTTCGAGGCGTTGTGCACACACGTGGCAACGGTCTCAGGTGTTAATTTAGGGCTGGTTCAGTCCGTGCTTTACGGGTTGGGGAAGTCCATGACGACGTTCATCCGCGAGGGTCATTCCGTGCAGGTGACGGGTTTTGGTACCTTCATCCCATCCTTCAACGCGAAGAGCAGCACGAACGAAGAAGAGGTAAATGTCGCCAGCATCCTCAAGATGAGGCTGCGCTTCATTCCGGGCGCAGAGCTGAAGGCAGTTATGGATTCGATGGAGTTCGAGTTCGACGTGCTTGACAGTACGAACGACACCAAGACGGCTACAGATGCACCCGACGAGAGCGACGTGCCCGAGGTGATGTAGCGCCGGTCCCTATGCGGACGTAAACGAGAAGCCCCTGCCTGCGGAGGAACGAAAGAACAGCCGCGGCAGGGGTTTCTTTTGTCCCCGTGGAGGGGCGTTACGCAGGGTCTACGTCGTAGTGCACAAGCAGACGGCGAAACTCCGGACAGCTCTGCATCTCGGTGTGCACCTTCTCGAGAGCCTCGCGCACCGGAGCAATGGGGGCAGACACTTCAATCTTCAGGACGATCTTCCTTATAAGCAGCGAATACATCCGCGTGACAGGTGGGGCGGTTGGTCCGAGCACCCTTTCCCCGAAGTGGCGGCGCAGCTTCTCGGCATACAGCCGTGCCATTTCCTGCAACGCCGCCTCACTGCGGCTGCGAAGCACAATGACGATAAGCCTTTGAAACGGAGGGTATCTGAATAAGCTGCGTTCACCCAGCTGCATACGCACCATCTCATCGTATGCCCCACGACGCACCATGCTTATCAGCGGGTGCTCGGGGTGCGACGTCTGAAGGACGACAGTGCCTTGTCGGTCGCGCCTGCCTGCCCGTCCGCCTACCTGCACCATCAGCTGGAAGGCACGTTCGTGGGCACGAAAATCGGGATAGTTCATCAGGCTGTCCGCGCTGAGGATGCCTACGACGCTGACGCTGCCGAAGTCGAGTCCTTTGGAAAGCATCTGCGTCCCTATCAGTATCTGCGTCCGCCCCTGCTCGAAATCGGAGATGATACGTTCGTAGGCAGAGCGCGTGCGGGCTGTGTCCATGTCGAGCCTGTCCGCCTTGGCGTCGGGGAAGAGCTGCGATACCTCTTCTTCCACCTTCTCCGTGCCGAAGCCCATCATCCTCAGCTCCGCACTGCCACACTCGGGACATGCCGCAGGCAGCGGCACAGTGTAGCCGCAGTAGTGACACGTCAGCTGCCTTGTATGTTTATGATACGTAAGGCTCACGTCGCAGTTCACGCAGTGGGGCACCCATCCGCAAGCTCGGCATTCCATCATCGGTGCGAAGCCGCGCCGGTTCTGAAACAGTATGACCTGCTCGCCACCGTCAAGTGCGGCACGCATCTTATCCACCAACAGGGGCGAGAAGAGAGTGTCCTTCATAATCTTCTTTCGCCTTAGTTCCTTGACGTCGACCACCGTTATCTCGGGCATGAGGCAACCTCCGTAGCGGGTAGTGAGACTGACCAAGCCGTACTTGCCCGTCAGCGCGTTGAAATAAGAGTCTATCGAAGGTGTGGCAGAGCCGAGAAGGGTCTTTGCCCCGTGCATCGCTGCCAACACGATAGCCGCGTTGCGGGCATGATAGCGAGGGGCAGGGTCTTGCTGTTTGTATGTGCTCTCGTGCTCCTCGTCGACAATGACCAGCCCGAGACGGGCAAACGGCAGAAACACCGACGAGCGCACACCAAGCACCACCATGGGGGCATCGCTCTCGAGCAATCGGTGCCACACCTCCACTCTCTCGTTGTCCGAGAACTTCGAGTGATACACAATGAGCTTGCCCGGGAATACCCGTGCAAGCCGTTCCGTTATCTGCGTGGTGATGGCAATCTCGGGGAGCATATACAAGACCTGTCGTCCTGCCGCAAGCGTCTCGTCTATCAGGCGTGCGTATATCTCCGTCTTGCCGCTCGAGGTGACGCCGTGAAGCAGGCAGACGTCCTTCTCCTTGAAGACGTCATGTATCTCACCACAGGCTCTCTCCTGCTCCGCGCTTAGTGCGTTCAGCGGCTGCGCATCGCAATGCGTCGTCCGCAGTCTCCCCACTTCCCTCTCGTAACGCTCGAGCACACCTGCGACAAGCAGTCCCTTCATCACCGAGGGTGTGCATCCGCTGCGCTCCATCAGCTCCTTCTGCGACACCTCACCCCCTACTCCCTGCCCCGCGTCATGGCTCATGCCCAAGAAACACTCCAACAGCTGCACCTGCTTCTTTGCCCTTCGTAGGGAGACGAACGCCGCCTGCAGCCGCTCCTCGTCGGCATATCCTGCCGCAAGACGCACCATCGTCTCCGTCTTCGGCTTGAAGCCCCGCCCGAGCTCTTCGCATACCTCCACTGCCCCGCGCGTCATCAGC
>CAVIFD010000026.1:0-10361 GCA_963641545.1 bacterium
GCGAGGAATCCAGCCCTATCTTTTTCCGCTCAAAAAGTTTTAGCGGACAGCAATAACAAAAAATCAGAGACCGCATCGCAACCCTCATTTACGACACAGCCTCGACATTTAGGGGGAGTGCGGAATGACATATTACAATGTAGCAAGCCTCCTTAAAAGCTGTCATGGCGGACCAGGGAGTCCCCATCCCCGTGTCGGGGGAGTCGCCGCCTCCGTGCCTATTTGCATGGTGCGAGGCGGAGGATGTCGCCGGCATTGAGGTCCGCCGTCAGTGCGCCGCCCGCGATGGGGAGCGACACAGCCTTGCCGTTCACGGTGATGCGCATCCCGTCGGCATTCTCCGGCAGCTTGATGCGGAACGTGCCGCCGCCGTCGGCTTTCAGCTCGGCTTCCGTGAGGCGGCAGTCTTTCCAGCGTGCCGACACCTCGCCGCCGCCCTGCACCCGCAAGCCCCGGAAGGAGCCGTCCTTCCACGCCGCAGGCAGGGCAGGGAGCAGGTTGATGTACTCCTCATGGCTCTGGAGCAGCATCTCCGCTATGCCGGCGCAGCTACCGAAGTTGCCGTCGATCTGGAAAGGCGGATGCGCGCAGAAGAGGTTCGGGTACGTGCCGCCGCCGTTGGCGTAGTTCGTCCCCTTGTCCACGCAGGGGCGCAGCAGGTCGGTGAGCAGCGCGAAGGCGTGTTCGCCGTCGCGAAGGCGTGCCCAGAAGAGTATCTTCCATGCCATGGACCAGCCCGTGCTCCTGTCGCCGCGCGCCATGAGCGTCTTGCGGGCAGCCTCCGCCAGCGCGGGGCTGTGCTCCACGGAGATCTCCGTCCCCGGGTGAAGCCCGTAGAGATGCGACACGTGGCGGTGGTGCGGGTCTGCCTCCCTGTAAGGCTTCGCCCATTCCATGATGCGCCCGTCGGGACCGATGGTTGTCGGTCGCAGCTGCGAGCGTTTGTCGGCAAGCTCGCGGCAGAGGTCACTGTCCGTGCCGAGGATGCCTGCTGCCGCGATGGTGTTGGTGAACAGCTCGCGCACGATCTGGTTGTCCATGGTCGAGCCTGCGCATATATGCACCTCCTTGTTCTTGGTGCCGGGCATGATGAAGGCGTTCTCGGGCGAGGTCGTGGGGGCTGTCACGAGGTAGCCCGTACGTGGGTCGCGCACCAGCATGTCGGTGAAGAACAGTGCCGCGCCTTTCATCACGGGGTACACCTCCCGCAGGTATTCCTTGTCACCCGTGTAGAGATAATGTTCGTATAGATGCCGGCAGAGCCATGCGGCGGACGTGTTGGTCGCGCCCCACGAGGGGTGCTCGCCCGGGGCGGTGAACTCCCACACGTTACCGAGGATATGCGTCACCCATCCGCGTGCGTTGTAGAACACCCGTGCCGTGCGCTCGCCGCTCTCCACCTGTTGCTTGATCCACTCCACTGCCGGCAGATGCAGCTCGGAGAGGTTCGTCGGCTCTGCGGGCCATAGGTTCATCTGCAGGTTGATGTTGAGATGATAGTCGCCGTTCCATGGTGTCTGAGTCGTGTTTGCCCACAGCCCCTGCAGGTTGGGCGGCAGCGACCCGGGGCGCGTCGACGAGATGAGCAGGTAACGCCCGTACTGGAAGTAGAGGTTTGCCAGCGAGGGGTCGTCGCCATCTTTTTGGAAGGCGGCGAGGCGTTCGTCCATAGGCATGCTTTCGCGCCCCGTACTGCCGAGGTCGAGGCTGACGCGTGAGAACAGCGAGCGGAAGGCATCGGTGTGCTCGCGTTTGAGCGTGGCGTAGTCTTTCTTTTCCGCCTCGGCGAGGAGTGCAGAGATCATTTCCTCGTAGCCCGCGTTCTTGTAGCTCGTTGCCATGCTCACGAGGAGGATGGCTTCGGAAGCGTCGCTGACGGTCAGTGTGCTGTCGCCCTCATGCAGCGTGCCGCCCCGAGGGAGCACGACCCTCACGTGTGCCGCATACCTGACCCCCTTCATCACGGCGGTGTCCACGCCGTCGGGCAGCTGCCCCGACATCACGAGGTCGCCGCCGTCGGTCCTCACCGCGTAGTGCTCCGGACGGTTCATCGCGATGCTGAAGCTCAGCGCACCGTCGGTATCTGCCGTGAGACGTATCACGCCTACATCGCCGGCAAAGGAGGTGAACGCCTCGCGGCGGTATGTGGTCGCGCCCCGTCGGAACGAGACGGTGGCAGCAGCCTCGTCGAGGCGCAGCTCGCGCCGGTAGTCCGTCGCTGCGCCGGCATCGTCATCGTATTTGTATTGCAGCACGAGGTTGCCGAGCATCTGGTAGCAGCCATACGGTTTGTTGGCACCGTTCCCCTGTCCGCTACCCTCGCCCTTGCAGACGAAGGTGCGGTAGACCAGATCCTGTGCCTCGTCGTTCTTCCCTTCGAAGAGCAGGCGGCGTATCTCGGGCAGCGACCGCACCGCCTCGGGGTTGTCGGTGTCCTGCTTGCTCCCCGACCACATGGAGATCTCGTTGAGTACTATGTCTTCGCGGTCGATACCGCCGCAGGGCATCATCCCGAGGCGACCGTTGCCCAGCGGGAAGGAAGCCTCCCACATGTCGGCAGGGCTGTCGAAGTGATATGCCAGCTGCGCGTCCGCCGTCTCCGTCTTCGGGGCGTTGCATGCAGTGAGTGCCGCTATGAGCGCGGCGGCAGAGCAGCGGAGCATCCTCCGCCTTGTTTCCTGTAGTCCGGTAATGTTCATGATGGTATGTGTGTGTTGATGAATGATAATGTTTCTCTTCTGTGATCAGAAGCTCTGCATGTCGCAGAGCCGTTTGTAGTATCCGCCGAGGCGGAGCAGCTCCTCGTGTCTGCCCCGCTCCACTATCGCTCCCTCGTGCAGCACGCATATCTCGTCGGCACCGCGTATGGTGGAGAGGCGGTGGGCAATGACGATGGTCGTGCGGTTGCGCATGAGGTTCTCGAGGGCTTCCTGCACGAGCCGTTCCGACTCCGTGTCGAGAGCCGAGGTGGCTTCGTCGAGGATGAGTATGGGCGGGTTCTTCAGTATGGCGCGGGCAATGCTGATGCGCTGCCGCTGTCCGCCGGAGAGCTTGCCGCCGCGGTCGCCTATGTTGGTGTCGTAGCCCTTCTCGCTTGCCATGATAAACGCGTGTGCGTTGGCAATGCGGGCGGCTTCCTGCACCTGCTCCGCCGTTGCCCCCTCCACGCCGAAGGCGATATTGTTGAAGAACGTGTCGTTGAAGAGTATCGCTTCCTGGTTCACGTTGCCCATCAGCGAGCGCAGGTCGCAGACGGCAGCGTCGCGCACGTCGGTGCCGTCGATGGTGATGCTCCCTTTGTCCACGTCGTAGAAGCGGGGCAGGAGGTCGACCAGCGTGCTCTTTCCCGAGCCGGACTGACCGACGAGGGCAACGGTACTCCCGCAGGGTATCTCCAGGCTTATGTCTTTAAGCACCCATTCGTTGCGGTACTTGAACCATACGCCGTCGTAGCGTATCGAGCGGCTCAGGGCAATCTTTCTTGGCACCGCCGGCTCGCGGATGGGGTTTTCCGTCTTCAGTATCTTGTCCACACGCTCCATCGACGCCAGCCCCTTGGGTATGTTATAGCTCGCCTTCGAAAACTCCTTCAGCGGATTGATGAGGCTGTAGAGCATCACGAGGTAGAAGATGAACGAGGGTGCGTCGATGCTCGAGTTGTCGTTGAGTATGAGCGTCCCGCCGAACCACAGGACAATGACGATTAGTATCGTCCCGAGGAACTCACTCATAGGGTGTGCCAGCTGCTGGCGGGTGTTCACGCGGCTGATGGTGTTTCGATACGTTTCGTCGGCATCCGTAAAGCGGCGGTCCATCTTCTTCTCGGCATTGAACGCCTTGATGATGCGTATGCCGCCAAGCGTCTCCTCCACCTGCGACATGAGGTCGCTCCACCGGCTCTGCGCCTCCAGCGATTTTCTTTTCAGCTTCTTGCCGACAGAGCCCATCACCCATCCCATAAGCGGCAGGACGATGAGCGTGAAAAGCGTCAGCTGCCAGCTCACGGCAACCAGCGTCCCGAAATAGATAAGTATAAGGACGGGGTTCTTGAACAGCATGTCGAGTGAACTCATGATAGACGTCTCTATCTCCTGCACATCGCCGCTGATGCGTGCCATGATATCGCCCTTACGCTCCTCGGAGAAGAACGCAAGCGGGAGGGCGAGGATCTTACGGTAGAGCATGTTGCGGATGTCGCGCACCACGCCGGTGCGGATCGGTATCATCGTTGCCGACGAGAGGAAATATGTCCCCGTCTTCAGCATCGTCATGAATGCGAGGGAAAGCCCCAGTATAAGCAGCGTGAGGCTCCCGCCGTAGCAGGCGATAAGCTCCGTTACGGAGTAGTAGAAGTTGTTCGTCGCAATATCTTTCAACCCCACGCCCTCAGTGCCCCACGGGATATACTCGTACGCCTTGGTGTCAAGCTTGAACAGGATCTGCAGGATGGGTATCAGCAGAGTGAACGAGAACACGTTCAGTATGGCAGACAGGATATTCAATATGATTGTCAGAACCAGATACTTCTTATAAGGTGGCACGAATCGCTTCAGCACCAGTAGAAAGTCTTTCATGATTTGTTTACATCGATTGGATTTGGCGCGCAAGTTACTCATATTTTCTATCTTTACGCCCCGAAACAAACGTCTAAAGCAATTACAGATGAGAAACATCCTTATCCTTTGTGCCCTGTTTATGATCGGGGCAACCGGCTATGCACAGCAGATGAACGTAGCCGGCGATTACAGGGAACTGACCGACACCAAGCCGCACGATGGCGCAGAGGTGTGGAGCAAGCTCTCGTCTCCGACCTCTCTCAGCTGGGCAAGCACCGATGTGCGTTACCCCAAGCTCAGCATCCCTGCCGTAGAGAAAACCTCCCGCTATAGGGCGAAAGCCTGGAAAGGGGAGCGCGTCAATGCGCAGGCGGTGCTGTGGACAAACGTTCGTCTGTCGGGTGCCACCATCAGCGTCAGCGACCTGAAAAGCGGCTCTTCCGTGATCCCGTCGTCGGCAGTCACGACCAACTTCGTCCGCTATGTCATGACCGACGAGCTGAACAAAGACCGCACGAGCGGTTGCGGCAAGCGCCCGAACAAGGCGGAGTGGGACTCTTCGCTCGTTTCAGATGTGCTCGACATAGTGAAGACGCGCGACATCGAGGCGTGTACTACGCAGCCTGTATGGATGAATGTGTGGGTGCCTTCCGACACTCGCGCAGGGAAATACCGCGGGACGCTGACCGTCTCCGGCAGCAACTTCCCTTCGATGAACCTTCAGGTGGAGATAGAAGTGCTCGATCGTACACTGCCGGAGCCGAAAGATTGGAAGTTTCATCTCGACCTGTGGCAAAACCCGTATGCCGTGGCTCGTTACTACGATGTGCCGCTCTGGAGCAAAGAGCATTTCGATGCCATGCGCCCGCTTATGAAGATGCTTAAGAATGCCGGGCAACGCGCCATCACTGCCGGCATAATGCACAAGCCATGGGCAGGGCAGACGGAAGATCATTTCGACAGTATGGTGTTTCGCATGAAAAAGCTCGACGGCACGTGGGTGTTCGATTATACCGTCTTCGACAAGTGGGTGGACTTTATGCTGAACGATGTGGGTATCGACGGCACAATCAGCTGCTACACCATGATACCCTGGGCTCTTCGCTTCGACTACTTCGACCAGGCGACAAACCGTGTTCTCTTCATCGAAGCCCGCCCGGGCGATGCTGCCTATGCCGACTACTGGGGTGCATTCCTGAGGGATTTCTCACGTCACCTGCGTGAGAAAGGATGGTTCGAGAGGACTGCCATATCCATGGACGAGCGTCCGATGGATGCCATGCGTGAAGCCATTAAGGTGATCAAAGCTGCCGACCCGCAGTTTAAGATCACCTTGGCAGGCAACTATCATGAAGAGATACAAGCCGACCTGTATTATCTGAGTATTCCATACGGGCATAAGTTTCCGGAAGACGTGAAGGCGGAGCGCGAGCGTAAAGGGCAGATAAGCACCGTCTACACCTGCTGTGCGGAAGCTTTCCCGAACACGTTCACATTCTCAGACCCTGCCGAAGCCACGTGGACAATCCTGCATGCCGTGGCTGGCGGCTACGACGGTTATCTGCGTTGGGCGGTCAACAGCTGGACGAAAGATCCGCTGCGCGACTCCCGCTTTCGAACATGGGCTGCCGGCGACACATACAGCATATATCCTGGTCCGCGCAGCTCCATCCGTTTCGAACGCCTTGTGGAAGGTCTTCAAGATGCCGAGAAGATACGTATCCTCCGCAAAGAGCTGACCGGCAGCCGCCTTGCGAAGCTGAACAAGATGGTCGCCCTGTTTACTCCCGAGGGTCTGGCTGCGACACAGCTCTCAGCCCCCGAGATGATTGGCATGCTGAATGAGATATTGAACAAGTATTGATATAACATAAACCATCATTGTAGGAATGAGACAAACGAAGTTGAGAGTGCTGTTCCTTTTCTTGGGAACAGGTCTGTTTGCGGGTTGTTCTTCCGCGCAACAGAAGACGTGTGAAGAAGAAGAGTCGCTCGTGCAGTATGTGGAGCCGCGCGTTGGAACGGCGCATTGCCGCTGGTTTCATTTTGCTCCCGGGGCGTTGCCTTTCGGACTGGCTAAGCCGGCTCCGGCAACAAATGCTCATGTGGGTAACAAGTCGGGATGGGAAGCCACCGGATACGATTACAGGGATACGTCGATAGAAGGGTTCCCGTGTCTGCATGAGTTTCAGGTGGGCGGCATTGTGCTGATGCCTACGGCAGGTGAGCTCAAGACCGTGCCCGGGGCGGTGGGCTCTTCCGGCGAGGGCTATCGCTCGGCTTTCGACCATGCAGACGAAGCAGCCACTGCCGGCTACTATTCCGTCTTGTTGAAAGACTATAACATAACAGCCGAGCTGACGGCAACGAAGCGCGTCGCGTATCAGCGTTTTACGTTCCCCGAGAGCGATGACAGCCATGTGTTGTTCGACATAGGCAACAGAGAGGGAGACAGCGGACCGGCGCAAGATGCCGAGGTTGTCATCACCGACGATGGCTTGGTGGAAGGTTGGGTGACGACGCTTCCGGAATACAGCAAGAAGTATCAGGCAGGTGCCACAGTCACCATGTATTTCTCTGCCCGAATGGACAGGAAGCCGGACTCGTTCGGCACGTTCGTCGGCAGGAAGGTGCAAGACGGGTCGCGCACTGTCCGCGGCATCGGGGCAGGAGCTTATCTGACATATAAAACATCGGAAGGGGAAGCTGTCACGGCAGAGGTCGGTTTGTCGTACACCTCCGTGGCAAATGCACGCCTGAACAGAGAGACGGAAACAAACAATGGGCATCTTTCGTTCGACGAGGTTCGCGAGGCATCCCGTAAGACATGGGAAGAGTGTCTGGGGCGTATCAGGGTGGAGACACCGGTAAGGGAAGATAAGGTGAAGTTCTACACCGGGCTGTATCACGCCGTGTTGGGTCGCGGACTGGCTAGCGACGTAAACGGAGCTTATCCCCGCAACGACGGGACTTGCGGACAGATACCCTTGAAAGACGGGAAGCCTGCGTTCTCTTTTTACAACACCGATGGTATTTGGGGCGGGCAGTGGAACCTGGTGCAGCTTTGGGCACTGGCTTATCCGGAATACCTGTCTGACTATGTAAGCACACATCTGCAGGTGTATAAGGATGCCGGTTGGCTTGCCGACGGTATCGCTTGCAGCCGCTATGTGTCCGGCGTGGGGACGAACCAACTCGGGAATGTTATTGCTGCCGCTTATCAGTGCGGCATACGTGATTTTGATGTGGAGACGGGTTATGCCGCAGCCCGAAAAAACGAACTGGATGGCGAGAACCGTCCGATGGGTGCGGGTAAGATAGATACGGATAAATTTGTGAAGTATGGATATGTGCCGCATCTCGACACGGGGACAGGGGCGGACGAAGCATGGATGTTCTCGGCTTCGCACACTCTGGAGTATTCTTTCGGTGCTTATGCCGTTGCTCAGATGGCAAAGAGCTTGGGTAAGACCGACGATTACGAGAAGCTCATGAACCTCTCGAAAGGATGGGAACGCATCTATGACTCTGATCTGAACCTGATCCGTCCCAAAATGGAAGACGGACGTTTCATCGATCATTTCGATCCGATGCAGGTGTGGCGCGGGTTTCAAGAAGGGAACGCTTGGCAATATACGTTCTATGTGCCTCATGACGCCAAGACGCTGATCGGGAAGATGGGCGAAGATGTCTTTAATCAACGTCTGGATAGTATCTTCCTCGTTTCGCAGAAAAAGATATTCAGCGGCGGAATGGAGATCGATGCTTTCTCCGGCTTGCAGACTTTGTATAACCAGGGAAACCAGCCTTGTCTGCATATATCGTGGCTGTTCAACGAATCCGCTCGTCCGGATCTGACTCAAAAATGGGTGAGAGCCATCTTGGACGAATTCTACGGGACCGACGGAATACATGGCTATGGCTACGGGCAAGACGAAGATCAGGGGCAGCTTGGCGCATGGTTCGTGATTTCTTCTTTAGGACTTTTCGACATCGCGGGACTATCCGATGCCGGGCCCTCTTTCTCCGTTGGCAGTCCTCTGTTCGACAAGGTAACCATCCGGTTGAGCGATACATACTATAAAGGTGGTACGTTTGTTATCGAGGCGAAGGGAAACAGTAAGGAAAATGTCTACGTGCGAAAACGCTTGTTGAACGGAAAGGCTCTTGACGGGCTGCGTATTCCTTTCAGTGTGGTCGCGTCCGGCGGTCGTCTGGAATTGGAAATGTCTGCACAACCTGCAGCGTATCCCGCTCGGCAAACTCAAAAATGAAGAGAGATGACAACTTCGAATGATACTCCCACGTATTGGTTTGTGTTCTTTGGCGACCGGTTGTTGCTGAAGAAAGATGGTGAAACATATACGATTCCCCGTAGTGTCGATTCTCCTGTGCCGGTAAAAAACGTATTGGATGTGTTTCCGTTTCACGGTGCGCCCTGCAGGGCGGCTGCCGTGGATGCCCTGCCGGAAGAGACTTCCGATTTCCTCTTTATGGGACTTCGTGCATCATACGACCTCTTGGATGAAGATCTGTATGCCGTGGCAGGAAAGGCATACGAGCTGATTTATTGGGATAAGCACAGTCGCTTCTGCCCTGTTTGCGGCACGGCGACAATCCTCCACTCTGCTATATCTAAGTGGTGTCCTGCCTGCGGATACGAAATATATCCGGCTGTGTCGCCGGCTGTATTGGTGCTGATACGTAAAGACGATGCGGTTCTGCTGGTTCATGCCCGCAATTTCAAGGGGGCGTTTTATGGTCTGGTTGCCGGCTTCCTGGAGACGGGGGAGACATTGGAAGAATGTGTGAGAAGGGAAGTGATGGAGGAGACAGGGTTGGAGATTACGAATATCTCCTATTTCGGAAATCAGCCATGGCCCTATCCGAGCAATCTTATGGTCGGGTTTACTGCCGACTATGCCGGCGGAACGATACGTCTTCAAGATGATGAACTGAGTTCGGGGGCTTTCTTTACGAAAGACGACCTTCCCGAGCTTCCTCGGAAACCAAGTCTGGCTCGGCGGATGATTGATTGGTGGCTGAAACAGAACGCGTCTTAAGCGAACGCCTGCATCTCTCCTTGGAGTCCCCATTCCCCCCTGAAAAAAGCATATATGTTTTGAGGGTAAAACATGCATGTTTTGAAGTCAAAACATATACCTTTTGAAGTCAAAACATATATGTTTTTTTCGCCTCGCCGTTTTCTGTCTATTCCTAAAATCACTTGTCAGATTTGGGGAGGTTAAACGATATTAGTTGTCACAATAATCATAATCCTCCGGAATCTCTTGTCACCCTCTACAAAGTAGGACTAAAAGACTTGTCTTGGTCAATATTCGAAGGGGCAATACCATTGGCTTCGTTCTCTACACGCAAATGTAATGTATCGGATACCGGTAGACAAGAGCCGGGGGCTTTTTTCCAAAGATTTCGCCCCGGAACCTCTCCTCTATAAACCTCCATGGGGCATTTCATGCCAATACTCATATGAGGTCTGCGATTGTTGTAAAAGTCTATCATACTTTTTATTTCAACACTTGCCTGTTCTTTGTCTCGATACATTTCCTGTTCGTATATCCATTCAACTTTAAAGATTCCATTCTGTCTTTCTGCCACTGCATTGTCCGTAGGCTCATATCTCTCTGTCATACTCACGCGTATGTGATGGTCCATCAAAGTGTCGATATAAGCATCACTGGCATATTGTGAGCCTTTGTCTGAATGATGTATAGTTCCGCAAAGGTTTCCTCCTCCTGCGTTTCGTATCGCCATCTTCAATGCCTCAATTGTATACGCTGCTTC
>CAVIFD010000027.1:0-10293 GCA_963641545.1 bacterium
CGTTTGGAGATAATGGTGAACAGTAACGACGGATTCGAGATAGCGGAAGCAGATCTTCGCCTGCGTGGGCATGGCGACTTGGAGGGAACGCAGCAAAGCGGCGAGGGGCTGGACCTCAAGATTGCAAATCTGGCTGCCGACGGTCAGATATTGCAGTATGCCCGCGATGTTGCCCGCGATGTCCTGGATAAAGACCCCGAGTTAATGTCCGAACCGAACAGAATATTGAACGAAAGACTGAAAACGCTCTTCGCAAGGGAAATAAACTGGGGAATGATCAGTTGAAGCGATCTTCTGTAAATGTTTGTTTTTCAGTGTCGTTTGTCTGAGGGCTTTTAATACGTTTACTTTTCTACGGAAAATTTCTTGGGGAGTATTTTGCCTATCTTGCTCAAAACAACGAATTTTGGACGACTTAAAAAGGGGGTTAAGGCTTGTTCGACCGCGTATTTTCCCCTCTTTGATTCCACTTAGAAAGATGATAAAATGAGAATAAAGGCACTACTTTTTACATGTTGTTCGACGCTTGTGGCGTTGGCTGCATCGGCACAGACAGAGGGGGAGGATATTCCCAAGCAAACAATTCGTATCGTTAAAATGGATGAGCATGTATCCGAGCTTATGGCAGACCGCGTCACCATTCGCAAGGATATGGGTTTGAAAGAGCTGGCAGAGATCAATGCCCGCGTGGATGAAACGTTGGCGAAAGAAGAGGCTCTTATGTTTCCTGCAGACGAGCTGTATGGTTCGAATTGGGATAATCAATGGGTAAATCCTTTCCGGGGCGACAACAAAATAGAATTGCCCGATTCCTGTGAGATAGACTGTTCGACGTTTGTTCTTCCGCTCGACACCATGACGCGTGTGACATCGAAATATGGTCCGCGCCGTCGCCGTATGCATCGGGGTATTGACCTGAAGGTGCAGACAGGTGATACCATTCGTGTGGCATTCGACGGGAAGGTGCGTATCCGCAGCTACGAGCGCAGGGGCTATGGTTATTATTTGGTGGTGCGCCACCCGAACGGGTTGGAGACGGTGTATGGACATTTGTCTAAGTTTTTTGTCGGCGTGAATGACATTGTGCATGCCGGCGACCCGATTGCTTTGGGTGGGAATACAGGGCGTTCCACAGGCTCTCATCTTCACTTTGAAATCCGTTTCCTTGGGCAGGCAATCAACCCTGCCGATATCATCGACTTCGAAAATGCCGTGCCTCATCAAGACACTTATGTATTCCGCAACATAAAGATCAACGGACGCAGGAGTAATATCTACACTTCTTCGAGCGACCAAATGGTCTATCACCGCGTGAAATCGGGCGATACACTGGGCAAGATTGCACGCATGTATGGAACGACGGTTAGCGAGCTTTGTCGTCTGAATGGTATTAAGAGCACTTCCACACTTCGCTTGGGGCAGTCCATCCGTTGCAGCGCAGGCGGAGGACAGAGCGTAACTTCATCGAAGCAGACTGCATCCAAGGCAAAAAAGACAACAACAGTAGAGGCTGCCACTCCTGCGGCTTCACTTACAGGTAATGTCCCATCAACATCTGCATCGACAGAGCCTGTTTACCATCGTATCAAAAGCGGTGATACGTTAGGAGCTTTGGCTGCAAAATACGGAACGACGGTCAGCAAGCTGTGTGAAATGAACGGCATAACGAAGACTACCGTTTTGAAGTTGGGGCGCTCCATCCGTTGCAGATAATCGAGATATTGTATATGGCTGATACGAAAGAGCAGTTCGAGAAGGTAATATCCCAATGTCGGGAGTTGTTCGAAAAGAAACTGAAAGACTACGGTCCGTCTTGGCGTATTATGCGTCCACAGTCGTTGACAGATCAGATATTCATTAAGGCAAACCGTATCCGCAGCCTTGAGATTAAGGGTGTGAGCATGGTTAACGAGGGGATACGTCCCGAGTTTATGGCAATCGTCAATTACGGGGTGATCGGACTGATACAGCTGGCAAAAGGTTTTGCCGACACCACGGATATGACAAACGAGGAAGCTTTGGCACTGTATGATAAATATATCACGGAGACCAAAGAGCTTATGTATGCCAAGAACCATGATTACGACGAGGCGTGGCGCGGTATGCGTATAAGCTCGTACACCGATTTGATCTTGATGAAGATTTACCGCACGAAGCAGATAGAAAGCCACGGTGGCAAAACAATCGTTTCGGAAGGCGTGGATGCCAACTATATGGATATGATCAACTACGCCCTGTTCGGACTAATCAAGCTGGAATACGGCGAAGAGTAGCGTACACAGTAATGAACCATAAAGATACTACGGTAAAGATCTTGACAGAGTTTAGCCGGTTGCTGATCGGGGTTGTGTTCGTTTTCTCCGGTTTTGTGAAGGCTGTCGATCCTGTGGGAGGAGCCATAAAGATTGGCGATTATCTGACGGCTTTCGGGTGGGAGGCGTTGCTGCCGTTTGCGACCCTTGCTTCTTCTGCTCTCTCTGCTGCCGAGTTTGCGATGGGTGTCTGCATGCTCCTCGGTGTGTATCGTCGCTACAATTCCTTCCTTGTTCTGCTTTTCATGGCGGTTATGACACCGTTGACGCTCTATCTTGCTGTGTTCAATCCGGTGCCGGACTGCGGCTGTTTCGGCGATGCGGTTGTTATTTCAAATTGGGAGACGTTCTTCAAAAACGTTGTCTTGCTCCTTGCCGCCACCATGACGTTCAAATATTCCGGCAGAATGTTTCAATGTTTTACTTATAAGGTATATTGGTTTGTCGCCTTGTTCGCATACTTCTTCTGCATAGGTTTTGCGGCGTGGAACTACAACCATTTGCCGGTGATCGATTTCCGACCTTTCAAGATGGGTGCGAACATACCGGAGCTGATGAGTGTTCCGGAAGGTGCTCCACAGAATGAGTATAAGTATACGGCAGTCTACGAGAAAGACGGAGTTCGGAAGGAATTTCCGATAGAGAACTGTCCTGCGGGAGACAGCACGTGGACTTTCGTTGAGACAAAGGAAGAGCTTATAAAGAAAGGATACGAACCCGCAATCCAACCCTTTATCATTTATGATGAGGAGGGCAATGATGTTACGGATGAGATATGGCACGACGAGCGTCCTCTTTTCCTTCTGATTGCTCCGAGATTGGAGACGGCTGATGACGAGAAGACAGACGAGATAAACAGTGCGTATGACTATGCTCTTGAGCACGGATGGGACTTTTATTGTGTGACCGGATCTTCTCAAGATGTGATAGAGGAGTGGTGCGACAATACCGGGGCAGAATACCCGTTTCGTATGACAGACGATGTGGAGCTGAAGACGATTATACGCTCCAACCCCGGATTGGTGTTGTTGAAAAATGGCGTGGTGATGGCCAAATGGCATTACAACGATATTCCGGATGAGGAACATATAGCGGCTGCCGTGGAAAAGCGGCTGAACGGGAATGGTGCAGAGGGGGAAGAAGAAGATTGGCTCGTTACCATCCTACTGACATTTGCCGTACCTTTGCTGCTCGTTTGGGTGTACGACCTCGTTCGTTTTCGAAGGAGAAAACGGGGGACGGAAGCCGCCGAATAGACGATATTAGTGTATTATCATATAATTATTAGATCATGAGAAAGAATATTGTTGCAGGAAACTGGAAGATGAACACGACTCTTCAGGAGGGTCTGGATTTGGCAAAAGGGTTGAACGAAGCATTGAAAGGAAAAACCATCAACTGTGATGTGATTATCGGTACTCCGTTTACTCATTTGGCAAGCGTGGCTGCAGCCATCGACACGAAGAAGATTGGTGTGGCTGCAGAGAACTGTGCAGACAAGGAAAAGGGTGCGTTCACAGGAGAGGTGTCGGCTGCCATGGTTGCTTCTACGGGCGCGAAGTATGTGATCCTTGGTCACTCGGAAAGACGTGCTTACTACCACGAGACACCGGCTATCCTGAAGACAAAGGTTGAATTGGCATTGGCAAACGGTCTGACTCCGATTTTCTGTATCGGTGAGGTGCTTGAAGAAAGAGAAGCCGGCAAGCATTTCGATGTAGTGGATGCTCAGGTTAAAGAGTCGTTGTTCGACCTCTCCGCTGAAGATTTCAGCAAAATCATATTGGCATACGAGCCGGTTTGGGCTATTGGTACAGGCAAAACAGCCACAGCAGACCAGGCAGAAGAAATTCACGCTCATATCCGTGCAACATTGGCTGCCAAGTATGGCAAGGAAGTGGCAGACAACTGCACAATCCTCTATGGTGGCAGCTGCAACGGCGGTAACGCGAAGGATTTGTTCTCGAAACCGAACGTTGATGGCGGTCTGATTGGCGGAGCTTCTTTGGCAGTTGAGAAATTCATGCCGATTATCGAAGCATTCTAAAAAGATATTATCCTGAAGGCGGGGAGGAGGCGCACTGGCTTTCTCCCTCCTTTTTTGACGTAAAAACAGTTACGATGAAAAAGATTCCTTGTGTCGCTTTATTGTTCGTGTTGCTTTTTGCAGTCGGGGCGAAGGCTCAGGAGACGGCGGACGAGCTGCTTCAGACGATCTTCGACGACTTGCAGACATCACGTCAGGGCAAAGGCGATGTGATCGTCCATCAGAGCGAGGCTCTTCGCAAGATGGTCGGAGTGCGTATGTATGGCGAGAATGTGGAGAAGACAGACAGCACCGCCTTCTTGAAGATACAGGGATTTAGGACGCAGGTGTTTTCCGGAAACAACCAGCGCAAATCGAAAGACGAGGCTTTCGAGAAAGAGAAGATGGTGAAGGAGCTGTTCCCGACAGTTCCGACCTACGTGACCTACACTGCTCCGTTTTGGAAATTGCGTGTGGGCGATTTCCGTTCGCATGAAGAGGCATATCATATGCAACGCCTGCTGATGACGGCATTTCCCTCGTTCGGGAAAGAGATGTATATCGTAAAGGAAGAAGTGAAAATTCCGCTGGATTGAATGGAAAAGGATAAAGTGGAAAAGACCTTGGCAGGTCATTATAAAGAGATACTCACTCTGCTTGGCGAAGATGCCGGGCGCGAAGGGCTGATAAAGACGCCGGAGCGTGTTGCCAAGGCAATGCAGTTCCTAACGAAAGGATACGGCGAAGATCCTGTGGAGGTGCTCAGGTCTGCCATGTTTCGAGAGGAAGACTACAAACAAATGGTCATCGTCAAGGATATCGACTTCTTCTCTCTTTGCGAACATCATATGCTGCCTTTCTTCGGTAAAGCGCATGTCGCTTACATCCCCAAGAAATACATCACCGGACTAAGCAAGATCCCGCGAGTGGTGGACATCTTCGCCCGCCGCTTGCAGATACAGGAACGCCTGACGATGCAGATTAAAGACTGCATCCAACAAACGCTTGACCCGCTTGGCGTAATGGTTGTTATCGAGGCGCAACACATGTGTATGCAGATGCGCGGAGTGGAGAAGCAGAACTCACTGACGACGACCTCAGACTTCACCGGCTTCTTTCAGCAGGCAAAGACTCGCGAGGAGTTTATGAACCTGATCAAAAGCCGGTAAAGGAAGTCTTTTCCCAAACCTGCTTATTTGTCGTATGTCTTCTCGTTTTGTCCGATTACAGAACAGTTATGCTGTTCAACTTTCAGCCGCTTGGCATACTTCCGTAATTGTTCTTTATGACGTTCGCAGGGGACAAGGTCTTTCTCCGTGTCGCCACGAGGCGTTGCCTTCAAACGTTTCTGCCCGGCACGGATAATCGCTACGGCACGGGTATATTTCTCTTTGTCGCCACGAATACCATCCAAACACGGACTAACCTCCGGGCGGTCGAAAGCAATCTGCGCCGTCAGTTTTCGCCCGTGGTTGTTAAGTTCCCATATATTCACTCCCGTCAATTGTACGAGTTCGTTAATCTCATAGTTGTAAAGAGGGCTTCTTCCCGCCAAAGTAGAATCGAATGCCGACTCATACACCGGATAATAAACGCCGTTGAGGTCCATCCACGTGTAGAGCACCTCTTTCTCTTTTGTCGAGAGCTTGACCCCGCGATGGTTACCGTCGATGATCTTTGTCAGCTTGCTGGCGTGCGAACCCCACGTGTAAGGCTCCTGTATCTCTGCAGGACCGCCGCCGACAAGAGCAACCTCCTTCTTTACATACAGGTTGACGTATGCTGCGTTGAAGAACGGGTTCTTGTCTTTCGCCAGCACGAGCTTGTCGCGGTTCTTCGTATCGAAGTCGTGACAACTAACGCATTTGCGGTCTAATATAGGCTGCACCTCTTCCATGAAAGAGAACTTCTTCGGAGCCTTGCCCATCCATCCGTTCAGCTTCGCCGGAGCTTTCTTTAGAGCCAACGGCTTTGGTCCCATTGCGGTGGGGACGCTCAGACGGTCTTCGTGGCAACCGATACATCCGTTCGTTTCACCCGGCATAACCATCGTGCCGCTTCTCATCGACTGTATCATCTTCTTATCCTTATCCAATAGCTGGAAATACACGTATGTACCTGAAGGCACCTCAAAATTGGCCGAGCCGTCTTCTTCTACCGGGACCTCTCCCAAAATACGCTTTACTTCGAAGCTATGCCAGTTGACAGCCGGAGCCTGCTCGCCCTGCCCGAACCATCCGTTCCTTGTCCATGTTCTTTTCTCCGGCGATTCCACGACGCGCAGATACTTTACCGAGCCGGGCTCGACACCTTTCATGTGTGTACCGTGATAGACATTCTGAACATAAAACGTACCCTTCTTATCCGTGTAGTTCCTGTTTGCGGGTATTGCATGCGGACGCGGGCGCGGCTCGACGATCATTGGGTCGAAGAGGCTTCTGCCGCCTTCTACAATCAGCTCCTGCGTGCCGTCTCTTCCAACGAGGTAGATGCCTGACTTCGTGTCCACGGCATTCCAGCCGCCGTCTTTCTTCCAAATGGTCCGCGAGGCGAGGAAGAAATTTTCGTTCATCGGATACGGGTCTTCGAAGAGATATTCTATCCATTTGTAGGAATCGAGGTCGCCCGTGCCGACCAACTTACGGCTCTCTTCGGGCCATATCTGCACGACAGGCTCAACGCCGTCCACACCTTTCTTCCTGTCGATGATGGCAAGAGCTCCCCAGGGGCGTTCGTGGCACGAGCCGAAGATACATATCACCTGGTCGGTTCCCGGTATCTGACGGCCATCGATAACGGCACCCGGGCACTTGGTGTTGTTTCCGTAGTATATGGAATGCTTCGTGCCGTCAGGGTTGACGGTCCACAGCCCCTGGGCATCCCCGAAGTTGCGGTCGACATATTCCCAGCGGTCGTACAGGATTCTTCCGTCGCTCAGCAACGAAGAATGCCCTTCGAACAGCGTACTAACGCCAATCTGCGTGATGTTCGCCCCGTCTGCCTCCATGCGATAGAGGTTACACATGATATGGCGGTTGCACATGCAGTACTTCGGCTGGCGGGTCGAGCTGAACAAGATCCCGCCGTCGGGGAGATACAGCGGGTCAATGTCCGACACGCCTTCGGCAAAGGTCAGCTGCCGCAACCCGCTGCCGTCCGTTCCTATTTCATATATATGGTATGAGTCGTCCTTGTTTTTCCGCATGGAGAAAATGATTTTCTTACCGTCGAAGGAAAGCTCCGGGTCGCGGACCACACCGTCCTTCAGTTCAATCAGTGTGGTTGTATTACCTGTATTCACATCGAAAATACGCAGTGCGCCTCCCGGGAAGAAACTGTTTTCGTTGATCTCGCCCTTTTGGAAAATGGTAGCGGTGTTATGATGGTCGGGGGCATATTGTTCCCGTTCAACGTACAATATTTGTTTCCCTGCCAATTGTTCTTTGGCTTTTTCGGTAAGCGCGATTTTCTTGGGAAGCATCTGCTCGGCGGAAAGAGGCATGCTCAAGGAACAGACCGCCAATAAAACGAGTGCGAATGGGTTGAAATTTCTCATGGTAAATATGTTTTTCTTTTTAAGCGAGGCAAAAATATGCTTTTCTGCCTTCATGCAGTCTGCGTAGGGCAGGAAAAGTGCTTTTTTCCTTCGCCGCAGTTCCGGCGAAGCTGTTGAAGCAGTTTTCCGTTTTTTTCTCCTACGATACGAGGATGTATGCCCTGTAAACCGTGTTTTTGGTGACGGGGCAAAGGGAGAAATATCCGCTTCTTATCCTGCCGCCTTCCATGACGAGCGGATATTCCCGTTTCATTCGGCAATGCGCTTCGCAGGCTTCTGTGGCTGCCCCATCGCAGGTGATGCAGAATCTTCCGACAGCCTCGGGGGCAAGAAGTCTCCTGCTGAGACTGAGTGCGAGCAGCCCCATCGTATGCCGCATGTTTATCTCGACGCAGGGATGGATGGCGAACGCATCGGGCGCGGCGGCCCTGTAAATCATCATGTCTACGCCAAGGTATCCGCGGTAGGTGTGTCCGTATAAATGGTTCAGAGCATTGCCCACGGCTTGCCGTAGGCGCGTGAGACTTCCGAAGCCCCATCTCTCAAGCGATTTGCCGAGATGCTCCGGACTGCCCAAAAGATTCCCCATGTAAGCTCCCCTTTGGTTTGTCTCGAACACCGACAGCCCCTCATGCGTCACGTGTCCTTCCCCGTCGGAATAAAACTCCATGGCAAAGTCCTGCACCTTGTCGAGCGCGCGTTCGATGCCGGTCATGCCCTGTTTCCGCAATGCGCCCTCAATCCATTGGCGGTCCTTGTTCGTCACCTTGCCCTCAGCCGACCACAGCAGTCCGCGCCCCGAGGAGGAGTAGGGTGTTTTCACGACAAAGGGAGCGCGATGCGAGCACATATACGCCTCGACATCCTCAATTCTTCTGCAAAACTGCGGCGCGGGCGGAAGCTCAACGTCCGGCATCTCCCGACGGATCAGCCCAAGGCATTCTGCCGCCGTCTGCCGCCCCGTCAGCTGCGTATAACACTCTTTCCAAACCGGCACGGACATATTCGGAACGAAGTTGCGCTTCATCTCTTGAAACATTTTGATGACGTGCGGAGACAGTCCCCATGGCGCAGCCTCAAGCTCTACGCCCGACAGTGCCCCTGCGCGTAGCTCCTCGCGGGAGACAATACGGGCAAACGCTCCCGGGTCTTCGGGCAGGGCATCGGCGAAACGCGGTGCGGTGATCTCGTCCGCCAAGACGTAGTCCCCTTCCTCGGCATACCACGCAGGGAGGTACGAGAGGTCTCTCATCATCGTCCTTACGGCGCGGGGCGGGGTGTAACACTCCGTGTCGAGCAACACTGCCGTCTCGTGACCCGGGTTGAAATAATGTATCTTCGAAATCACTTTGCAGAAGTCCTTTCAGCAGCGAAGCCGTCTTGTGGAGGAGACGGCTTCGCCATGATTGATTGTTTATAGGTGTTTGTTATTCGAGTGTTTCGTCTATCGCCTCGATTTTTTTGACGGTAAGAGCCATATCGTCTTTCAGCTTTTCGATCTTACGCTCCATCTCTTTTATGAGACCGCCGCCGCCTTTCGATGACACACTGAGGAACCCGATGTTGTTCTCGTAGGTCTGCAGCTCGTTTTTCATGCGGTCGTATATCCGCATCAGCTTCTCGCGCTCGCTGAGCAGCTTGCCCTTCCCTTTCTCTCCGCTTGTCATATCGCTAAGGTTGCTGCGGAACGTCTGCATCTTGCGGTCTGCCTGATCCACTTTCAAGCGGTCGAAATGCTTGTCCACTGCTTCGCGATACGATTTGTAGATATTGTCTTTCTCCTTGAAAGGCACGTGCCCTATCGTGTTCCACTCAGCCATCAAGCCCTTCAGCTCTGCGAGAGCCTCGTCTGCCTCCAATGTCTCGTCGATGCTGTTTATCTTCTCGATCAAGGCTTTCTTGGCTTCCAGGTTGTTCCACTCTTCGCTCTTCTGAGAAGAGGAGTTCTTGTTTTTCTGCTCGAAGAAATAGTCGCAGGCAGAGATGAAACGTTTCCACACGGCATCCGACTGTCGGCGTGTAACTGTGCCGATGGTCTTCCATTCCTTCTGAAGGGCAATCATCTTCTCGGTCGTGCTCTTCCAGTCGGTGCTGTCTTTCAAGGCTTCTGCCTTTTCGCACAAAGCCCTCTTCAGTTCGAGATTCTTGTCCATCTCTCCCTTGAAGCTCTTGAAAAACTCGTTCTTCTTTCCGAAAAATGCGTCGCAAGCCTTGCGGAAACGTTCGAATATCTGCACGTTGAACTTCCTCGGAGTAAAGCCGATCGCTCTCCATTTCTCTTGCAACGCAATCACCTGCTTGCTCTTTTCTTCCCAGTCTTTGAATGTCTTCAACGCCTCGAAGTCTATTCCTTCCACCTCCTCGCAGATGGCTGTCTTGGCAGAGAGGTTGTCCTGCTC
>CAVIFD010000028.1:0-10238 GCA_963641545.1 bacterium
TGCTTCAACAGCTCCGCCGGATTTTGGCGATGGTTGTGAAGTGCTTCAACAGCTCCGCCGAATTTTGGCGACGGTTGTGAAATGCTTCAACAGCTCCGCCGGATTTTGGCGATGGTTGTGAAGTGCTTCAACAGCTCCGCCGGATTTTGGCGATGGTTGTGAAGTGCTTCAACAGTTCCGTCGCGCTGCGATGAAGGTTGTGAAGTGCTTCAACAATTTCTTCGGCGGTGAAGTTGTTTTTGTGAGGGAAATGTCATCACCTCCGTCAGGCTTTCAGGGCTTGCTCGATGTCCGCAATGATGTCGTCGGTGCTCTCAATGCCGACGGAGAAACGGATAAGATCCGGAGCAATGCCTGCTTCCATCAACTGCTCATCGGTGAGCTGGCGGTGAGTATGACTTGCCGGATGGAGCACACAGGTGCGGGCATCTGCCACGTGAGTAACGATGGCAGTCAGCTTGAGATGGTCCATAAACCTGATGGCAACGTCGCGTCCGCCTTTCAGCCCGAACGAGAGCACGCCGCACGAGCCATTGGGCAGGTATTTCTTTGCCAGGTCGTAGTATTTGTTTCCCTCCAGGTCCGGATAGTTCACCCACGCCACCTTGTCGCATCCCTGCAACCACTGCGCCACTGCCAGTGCACTCTTGCAATGCTGCGGCATACGCAGATGGAGCGTCTCCAGTCCGAGGTTGAGCAGGAAAGCATTTTGCGGCGACTGGATGGAGCCGAGATCGCGCATCAGCTGGCTGGTTGCCTTCGTGATATATGCCATCTTGCCGAATGTCGTCGTGTAGGTCAGTCCGTGATACGACGCGTCAGGCTCACACAGACCCGGATACTTGTCGGCATGTGCCTCCCAGTCGAAATTGCCACTGTCGACAATGCAGCCGCCCACTGTGGCAGCATGTCCGTCCATGTATTTGGTTGTGGAATGTGTGACAATGTCGGCACCCCACTCAAACGGGCGGCAGTTGATGGGTGTGGCAAACGTATTGTCCACTATCAACGGCACGCCGTGACTGTGGGCTATGCGTGCAAACTTCTCTATGTCGAGCACCATCACTCCCGGGTTGGATATCGTTTCGCCGAACAGCAGCTTGGTGTTCGGGCGGAAAGCCTTGCCGATCTCTGCCTCGTCGGCATCCTGGTCGACGAACGTACACTCTATGCCAAGCTTCTTCAGCGTTACTGAGAGGAGATTGTATGTCCCCCCGTAGATGCTCGTCGCGCTCACGATGTGGTCGCCGGCTTCGCAGATGTTGAAGAAGGCAAAGAAGTTGGCAGCCTGTCCCGAGGATGTCAGCATGGCAGCAACGCCTCCTTCAAGGGCAGCTATCTTGCTTGCGACAGCATCGTTGGTGGGGTTCTGTAGGCGGGTATAGAAATATCCGCTCTCTTCGAGGTCGAACAGCTTTGCCATCTGTTCGCTTGTCTCATACTTAAACGTCGTACTCTGGTAGATGGGGAGAATGCGAGGCTCCCCGTTCTTTGGTTGCCAGCCGCCTTGTACGCACAAGGTTGCCGGCTTGAATGAATTGCTCATCTTTTATTGTCTCTTTATCTTTTTAGAAATTGATGTTCACCCCAACCATGGCGCTGAAGCTCTGCATCGGGTATCCGTAGTACAGCTCATACTTTTGGAACAACACGTTGCAGAACTTGATGTAGAGCCCGAAGGTATCGTTCACGTTGTATGCCCCGGTGAGGTTGAGTTCGTTGATGTTGTTCATGTCGCGTGTCATGCCAAACACCTCTGCCTTACGCCCCGTTGCCAGGTAGTAGTCCAAAGATGCCGATAGATTTGCGAGCGGGTGCACTGCCACACCGGCAGTAATCTCCATCACCGGTTTGCCTATCGGGTTGTCGAGCTTGCCTCCCGGGGTATAGTCCTCGCCAAGCTCCATCGTCCAGTTGTTGTATACGCCCTTCAGCCGGATGTCGAACAGCTGCCGGTAGCTGTATTTCAGGTCTGCTCCGACGAAGAGCTGCCGGCTGTCGATATCGTCGCGCATCTTGAGGTAGTTGAATACGTCGTATCTCAACGGCTTATATACCATGAAATAGCAGTCGTTGTTTGTAATACTGTAACCTCCGAACACGTCAAACCAGAAGCCCGGTGCAACGCCGCTCTGCAATCCTATCTTGGCATCAAGCCAGTTGAACGACGGAGTAACGGCATCGACAGGGTCTGCATAACGGTTGATACGGGTCACATCATACATGGAGTTGTTGCGCAGCTCGCCGCCTGCCTTGGCATAGAATACTGTCTTGTCTGCCACTTCAACATCTGCGGCAATGTCGGGCGAAGCATAGAACTTACACTTGTCCCAAAGCCCTGCCACCATCATCACCTTCGCGCCCAGTTTGATGTGCCAGCTGTCGCCCTCTACCTTATAATAAGGATTGAGCACGCCGCCGAAATGGTTCTCGTAGGTAGGCTCGGTTGGTCCTTCGCCTCCATCCCAAATGCCATAGTCGGGCAACGAGTAGTTGTAGTAGCGCAAATCACCGGCAATGCCAACTGCGTGGTTGCCGCTGAATGAAGAGAAGAAGTCGAACCCGAGAGCAAAGGTGTTTTCCTTCACACCGTCGAGCTCACTGCTTTCGCCATATTTGTGCGAGAAGTTGGTGTAGTCGAGTGTGGCTTTGTAGCCTATCGACGCACCGTCTGCGGAGCTGACACCCATGTGCCCACGGACGGTTTGGTCCGCCTGGTTTGTCTCGCGGTCGAAGCTCATGAAATCACTTGTCTGCGGAGAATATCCGTAGTAGTTGTATGCCGAATAGCCATAGTTCAGCCCCAGGTCGAGCGCGGCACGACGGAAGATATGCTTGAAGCCTATCCCGCCGAGGTTGTCGTTCAGCTTCTGCTTTACCTTGTCTTCTCCTTCCTGAAGGTACTTCACGTTTCCGTTCGTAGAGCGGTGGGAGAAGCCGATGCTGAGCTTGTCTTTTTCCGTGCTGAGGATATGATAGCCCAAGTCGCCGTTCAGGTTGAGGTGAGTGCCGCCGCCGAAGTTGAAGTAGCCGCGGCGTTTGTTGTAGTCGACATCCGTCATGACGTTGCCCGAGGGAAGCAGACTGATCTCTTTCTCGGGGTCGGCAGCGACAGTGAAGCCAGCATAGTCTATCGGCATCTTCTTTACCTCCGGCTCCTTTACAACGGGGAGGGTGTTCACCTTGCTTGCGTCCTGCACCGTCGGGTCGTATTCGCGCTCGAGCGTCATCTCGCGGTTCAGGTTCTTTTCTTTCGAAGCATCTTCCTGTGCGCTCATCGCAGTAGTAGCCCCAAGCAAGGCTAAAACACACAGTGCTCTTACATTATATATAGTCTTCATTGTATTCTTCTGTTGTTACTTTAGTTTACCTAATCTGTCCTCTATCATGCCGGCAATCTCGTCGTCGCCCTTGTAGTTGTTTTTTAGGTTGTTCAGATAAGCGCGTGCCTGGATGTCGTCGCCCTGACGGATATAGATGTCTGCCCACAGGATAAATCCGCGTGCCAGCCAATATTGGTGAGGCGTCCCGTTCTTGGCAAAGTCTTCCAGGATCTTCTCCGCACTCTTGTCATCGCTCGCGTCGTAGTAATACTGTGCCAACAGATATTTGGCTTCTGCGCCGTGAGCCGTGCGGGTGTCTCGGCTGAGAGCCTTCAGGTCTTCAAGAGCCTTGGCGGGCTGCTTATGACCGATGTATGCCTTTGCACGGATATAGCGGGCTTCCGCCTCCACTTCGGGCGAGAGCTTCGGGTCTTTCAGCAGCTCGTTGGCAGCGATCTGTGCCTCTTCCTGTGCTCCTGTCTGCAGGGCGCAACGCATTATGCCGAGGCGCGCAGCCTGTTTGTTGTCAGGATTGTCGGCAATGACCTGCAAGCGTTTGAACGACTCCAGTGCTGAGGGGAAGTCTTGTGTGAGATATTGCATCTCTGCCGTGCGGGCAACACTCTCTTCGAGGAACTTCGTGTCGCCGCTTGCGATAACGGAGCGGAAGCGTTGCAGAGCTTCGTCGTATTCTTTTGCAGAGAAAGCAATGCTTCCGAGATAGTAGTTCGCGTTCGAGCTGAATGCTCCGTCGGGGAATGTCTGCAGGTAGCTGACAAGGCTGCGGCGTGCTTCGTCGTTATTGCCACGCAGGAAGAGCTTCTCGGCAGCTATGTAGGTCAGCGAATCCTGCTCGCCCACTTCCAGGCGAACGTTACCACCCAAGGAGTTGACATAGCCGGCATACGCATTGATGTCGTTGAGGTCGATGTAGACAGACTTCAAGTCCTGAAGAGCCACGCGAGCCTCTTCACTGCCCGGGTAATCGCTTATCACCCTCTTGTAGGCTACGGCAGCTTGCTGCGGCCGGTTGTCGTTGAAATAGAGCAGACCAAGCTGTATGCCTGCCTTACGAGCAAGGCTGCTTTGCGGGAAGCGCTCCATCAGTGTCTCGAAAGCTTCGGCAGCCTGCGTACTGTTTTCAAGCAGCACATACGAACGTCCCTTCTCGAAGAGTGCATCGTCGACGTACTGCGACTCGGGATATTCCTTGATGAGGCGGTCCATCTCTCCAATCTTGCCGCGATAGTCTTTCTGCAAGCCGAGCAGGAACCCTTTCTGATAGACGGAGTAGTCTCCGGCAGAGGGTTGCAGCTGTGCGGCACGGCTGTAGTTCTCTTCCGCCGGGGTAAACTGACGACGCTGATACAGGCAGTCGCCTATGCGGTTGTAGGCATCCGCGAGGGCAGGAGCCTGATTGTTGCTTTCGAGGGTGGTGTACCGACGGAAATAGTTTTCTGACTCGCTGTATGCTTTCTGTTTGAAGTGGCAATACCCCATGTTGTAGTGCGCAAGGGCATACATGTCGGTGTTTTGCCGGCGGGTATTGTTGAGGTATGTGCGATAGTCTGTGACAGCCTGCCGGTAATCGCCCTTGCGGTAATACGACTCGCCGCGCCAGAAGTAAGCATCGCTGCGCGCCTCCGCATTGTAGGATCCAAGATTGATTGCCTCGGTGAAGAGGTCGATGGCTTCGTCCGTCTTCATGTTGGTGAATGCCTGCGTACCCAACTGGAACAGGATATCCTGCTTTGCCTCGAGTATCTTCGTGCTCGGACGTTTGATCTTGTTGATGGAGCTGAGGGCAGACTGATAGTTCTTGGTGGTGAGATAGACTTCCACAAGGTAGTCGTTCACCTTGTCGGCATACCGCGAATCGGGGAAGTCGTTGAGGAAGTCTTCGAAGATGCTCACCGACTCGCCAAAGCCTGTGAAGGCTGTCTCGTGGATAAGGAGAGCATAGTTATACATTGCCACCTCCTGCACCTGCTTGTCGAACGACGCTGTTGCCGCAGCCTCGAAAGCCATGCGGGCGTTGTTCTTGTCTTTCATCTTCAGGTACGACTGCCCGAGGTAGAGATAGGCATTCTGTGAGAGAGCATCACTCTCGCGTACCACCGGCGAGAGTGCACTCACTGCACTGCTGTAGCTCCCTTCGTTGTAACGGCATACGCCGAGGAGGTAGAGGTCTCCCCTTAGCGGGCTGTCTGCGACAGACACATATTTGCTCAACATATCCGTTGCCTTGCCCGCTTCACCCATATGGTAATACGAATTACCAAGCATACGATACAGCTCGCAGTTGTTCTTGCTGTCGGGATATGTGGCGAGAAGCTCCTCGCCCTCGCTCACAACCTTGCTGTATTTGTTTTGTATGAAATGGATCTGCGTGATGTAATACCGCGACTGCTCGCTGTAGTCAGGCATGTCTTTCAAGCGGGTAAACTCCGTCAGCGCATCTTTGTATCTGCCGTCGGCATAGTCGATATACGCCACATAATAGGCGGCAGCCTCCCTATACTTGTCGCCTATCTGCTCTATCCTTGCAAAGTAGCCCCGTGCCTTGTCCGTATCGCCCGTCTGCAAGAGAGAGTAGGCGAGGCGGAAGCTGTATGCCTCCTGTTGCTCGGTGCCGAGAAGGTCGATGTTCGACTCTTCAAACCAATAGATCGCCTTCTTGTATTCTCCTCGGCTGAAATGCGTGCTGCCGATGAGGAAGCACACTTCGTCGCTATGGCGCGACGACGGATAATCCTCAAGATAACCTTTCAGCAGCTCGTCGGCATTCTTTTGCCCTTGCTCGAAGGCGGCACACACCATCATATAGTCTGCCTCCTGTATCAGGTCGGCATCTTTCGCATTCTGCTTATACGCCGTCAGCTTGTCGATGCAACCCGAATAGTTCTTCAGATCGAACAATTCCTTTCCTTCCGTGAACAATCGCTCCGGCGACTCAAACGTGTGCGACCGCTGACCGCTGACCACATGACTTCCTACCACCAGGCATAGTGGGATAAGTATTCTCTTCATTACTCTTTGCTTTAGAAACAGTATCTGTTTGTTAAGTGTCGCAAATATACAGATTAGTTGTTAACGCATAGTGCCCCGCTTTTGTTTTTCATGCTGTCCATCTCGGCAAAGACACGTTGCATTACGACGCGGAAGCTGTCGCGCAGCTCCGGCTTGACGGGATGCGAAGGGGGAGCTTCCATCTTCAGAGGATTGATCGGCTCGCCGTTCTTATACACACGGAAGTCGAGGTGCGGACCTGTTGAAAGACCTGTCGAGCCGACGTAGGCAATGACCTCGCCCTGAGCGACGCGGCTGCCCACCTGTATGCCTTTGGCAAATTTGCTGAGGTGCATATACGTGGTTGTGTAGACGGAGTTGTGTTTCACCTTGAGGAAGTTTCCGCCGCCGTTCTGATAGCCTTTGGCAATCACCGTCCCTGCACCTATGCTTTTGACCGGCGTGCCTACAGGCGCGGCATAATCAACTCCGTGATGCGCACGGTAGCGTTTGAGTATTGGGTGGAAACGTGCATTGGTGAAGCGCGAAGTGATACGGAAGATGTCCAGCGGAGCCTTGAGAAACTCTCTGCGGAGCGAGTTACCCTCCGTGTCGAAATATTCGAGGACGCTGTCGACCGTAAACGGGATGGCTGCGTAGTCTTTGCCCTGATGTGTGAACACTGCCCCTTGGATGCGGTCGATGTTGAGGGCTGTGGTGTCGTCGATATAGGCAATGTCGTAGAGCACACGGAAAGAATCTCCTTCCTTCACGTCGTAGAAATCTATTTGCCAAGCAAACACATCGGATATGTTGATTGCCAAGAGGGGGTCGACACCTTTCGACTGAAGCACATTCCAGAGCGAGGAGTTTATCGAGCCTTCCACATACTGCCGTTTCAGGGTGATGGGCTTGTTGAACTCCGAGGCAACGATGGCATCGCCCGTAAGGTCGATCACGGCATAGTCTGTCTTCGTCTTCGCAAAGGCAAGATAGCGTATCAGGGCTGCGCTGTCCTGCATGCAGAAAGTGTAGTAGTGCATACCTGCCTGCAGCTTCGTTGCGTCGAGCACATGAGCCGAAGCGCGACTGATGCTGTCTGCCATCATCGGCGTGAAGCCGAGGCTCGAGAAGATGGAGGCGGGGTTGTCGCCGCTTTTCATCCTATACTCATTGACATCAAGCGTGTCGATACAGATGCCATACTGATACACGTGCTGAAGGCTGTCGATCCATTCGCTGTCCACCTCGTCTGTCTCCTTCGGCGTTTCCTTGCAGGAGAAGCAGGCGAGAAACATCAGAAGCAGAACGGGGACAGATGCTTTGTTCATCATCTCGTTCATCATTTGCCTGCGGCAGCCTCCTCTGCGTAGTCGGGGTAGAGAAGATATTTCTGCCGTAGTTGTTTGTATTCGTCTATCGCAGGCTTCCATGTGGCGCGTATCTCGTCTTCCGTCAGTCCGCGCACAATCTGAAAGCGCAGCTTCTTGGTTCCTGCAAGCAGGTCGAACCAATGCGGACGGGAGAAGAAGAACGCCTTGTCGTCGCCTGCCTTATCATAGAAGTCGAGAAAGAAACGCAGCGTCAGTCCGCCCTCGAAGGGGCATTCCCGAAGGTCAACGCCGTAACACTCGCGGTCTTTCTGACGCGGATTGGTGTCGAACCCGGGCAAGGAGACCGGCGTGAAGGCGAAGCTGCCGTACTTGCGGTCCGGAAAGCCAATCACCTGAAACGGGAAGTATGTGCCGCGCCCCACGCTTATGTCGGTAGCCTCGAAAAAGCAGAGGGAAGGGTAGAGGCGGACAGCCTGATCGTTCGGGAGGTTGGGCGAGGGCTTCACAGGCAACCAGTAAGGGTCGCCATGCCTCCAGTTCTCCATCTCGACAACGCTCAGAGAGCAGCTGTCGGGGCTGCTCTTCAGCCAGCCTTCGCCATTTATCATCCGTGCCAGCTCGCCCACCGTCAAGCCATGCAACAGGGGGATGGGGTCTACACCGACAAACGACTCGAGACCTTCTTCCCTCACCGGACCATCCACAAAATCGTTGGGGTTGGGACGGTCGAGCACCACAAACTCAACGCCGTTTTCGGCACATGCCTCCATGACATAGTGCATCGTGCTTATATACGTGTAGAAACGTGCGCCCACATCCTGTATGTCGAACACAACGACATCCAGCCCGTCGAGCTGCTCGGCTGTCGGCTTTTTGTTTTTTCCATAGATGGAGACAATAGGGATGCCGGTCTTCAGGTCGCGGCTGTCTTTCACCTCCTCCCCTGCGTCAGCCGTCCCTCGGAAGCCATGCTCGGGTGCAAACACTCTTCGCACATCCATGCCTTGCTCCACAAGTGCGTCCAACAGGTGCTTCTGCTCTTTTTCCAAGATGGAAGTCTGGTTGACAACCAACCCGACACGTTTGTCTTTCAAGAGACCTACAACCGTATCCATGCGCTCGGCACCCAAGACCAAGCCTCTCTGAGCCGTCACCACCTGCGGAGCGATGACAAGCGTCATGCCGATAAACCAAAATGCAAGTCTGAGAACTGTCTTCATACTCTGTCTGACTTTTTTTGTTGCCCCGCAAAAGTATGGAATAATTGCAGAAGCCGTTCTTGGGGTCAAGAAATGCTCCTGCGAGCCCGCAAAGGCTCCGCTTGGGGTCAAGAAATGCTCTTGCGAGCCCGCAAGAGCTTCGCATGGGGTCAAGAAGTGTTCCTGCAAAATGTTTGGGCTGTTCTCGGGGTCAAGAAATGCTTCTGCAAAATGTTCGGGCTGTTCTTGGGGTCAAGAAATGCTCCCGCAAAATGTTTGAGCTCCGGCGGGGGTGTTTGAAGCCTGCCGGCAGATAGCCATTTATGTATACCTTTGCCGGCGAAATCGAAAAAAGACAGAGAGACTGTCGTAAACCGAAAATGAATCCTATTGAAATCATATCGAAATACTACAAAGAAGGGTCGGAGGCATACCGCATTCTGGTGACCCACAGCCGGAGCGTGACGGACAAAGCTCTCGACATCGCACGTATGCATCCGGAGATGAACCTCGATATCCCGTTCATCGAAGAGGCTGCCATGCTTCACGACATAGGTATCTTCCTTTGCAACGCGCCGGAGATAGGCTGCACGGGCAGTGCGAAATATATCTGCCACGGCTACCTTGGTGCCGACCTCATGCGCCGCGAAGGCTTTCCGCGTCATGCACTGGTGTGCGAACGTCATACGGGCACGGGCATAACGGCTGAGATGATTGCCGAGAGGCATCTGCCGCTCCCGCCGCGCGTGCTGGTGCCGGTGACGATGGAAGAACAGCTCATCTGCTTTGCCGACAAATTCTTCAGCAAGACGCATCTCGACAAGGAGAAATCGGTGGAGAAAGCCGAGCGAAGCCTCGCCAAATACGGGGAAGAAACCGTGAGACGCTTCGAGGAATGGTGTAAACTCTTTTTAGGCTAACGATAAAAAGGGGCTGACTTATTTGTTATACATTTGCGCGCTGTAACGGTTTAGAAGTCAACGCGCGGCAGAATTGATGAGACACAGATTCCTATTTATCCTCATATATTTCCTCACCGGATCTTTGATGTCACACTCGCAGGAGCAACTCGCCCCGAGAGAGGTCGTGCCGTCTGCTCTGAAAGATACAGTGACGGTGATTCCTGCCGACAGCACAGCTCTCGCCTCCGACACGACAGAGACGAAACGGGCAGGGCTGGATGCGCCGGTGGAATACACGGCGAAGGACTCGATGGTGATGACCTCCGACAACCGGGCTTATCTGTATGGCGAGGGGGATGTGAAATACCAGCAGATAGGGTTGCAGGCGGAAAACATAGAGATGAGCATGGATAGCAACCTGGTGTTTGCCAAGTGCGGTCTCGACTCCGTCGGCGAAGAGTTCGGCTACCC
>CAVIFD010000029.1:0-4707 GCA_963641545.1 bacterium
CGTTGATTTTCGTCAGATAGAGTTTACGCATATCATGGAGAATGTGGTCTATAACGAACTGCGCCGAATGGGCTACAGCGTGGATGTAGGGCAGGTAGAGATGTTCAAGGACAATGCCAAGGGAAAGACCGTCCGCAGCTGTCTTGAGATAGACTTCGTGGTAAACAAGGCAGACGAAAGGATTTATATCCAATCGGCATATTCTCTCCCCGACCATAAAAAGGAGGAACAGGAAGAAGCCTCGCTACTTAAAGTGCCGGACGGCTTCCGTAAAATAGTCATCGTTGGCGACCGCTTGTCTTCCAACTATGACGACGAAGGCATTCTCCTTCTTAGCTTGCATGATTTCCTGCTTAATGGGAATGATGCTTTGGCTGCAAAAAGACAATAATCCGGAGGCTGTATCAAAATCAGGGCTCACGATGCAGCCCCACACATCGATACCAATGCTCATAGGTAGACGAATGAAGCTGCCGGTTTATCTGCTGTGTATATCTCTCCCCGTCCTCGGTCAGCTGTCCTTTCCCCGCCAAAGGTACGGGTTTTGCTTCACCCACTGCAGAGCTGAGGGCTATAAAGGGACAAGGATCGACATTAGTGACCGTTGAGAGCAGTTGACGGCAAGGCGGGATTGGCGCGGTGTTATCTTTGAAGTGTCAATAAGCAGGGATAGGCATAGTGAGCAGATCAGGCAGATTGACAGAATGTCTAACTTTTAATTTATTAGTATTATGGCTTTAAATTTTCATTTGGTTCAGCGCAAAGACATGCGCAAGAACGCAGCCGAGGGGAGTAAACTGTATTATGCTCAGACCCGTTCGCTCAAGAAGCTGGGGTTTGAGAAGTTGTGTGAACTGATTGCCGTGCGCAGCACCGCCTTTAGCGGCGACGTGATGCTGGTGATCGAGGGTTTGCTGTCGGTCATGGAAGAGAGGCTTGAGGAGGGCGATATCGTTCAGATGGGTCGCCTCGGCAACTTCCGTATGGTGGCAGGCAGCAAGGGTGCAGAGACGGAGAAAGATTTCAATGTCTCGATGTTCAACAAGGCACGTATCGTGTTCACGCCCGGGACGATGCTCAACACCATCCGCGCGAACGCCAAGTACGAGCGTATCGACACGACCACCACGTCGACGACATCGGACACGACCGGCAGCGAGGATGATGTTCCCGAAGTAATGTAGACGACAACCGAGGGACAAATCAGAGAATGGGGGCTGTGCCGGAACAGGCGCAGCCTCCCTTTTTTTTGACAGGAACAGGGAATGGGGAATTTCGTAATTTTGCGGACAGATACGGTATATATGAACAGAGACATAGAAAAAGCGATCGACCGTTACCTGCTACGTACAAAGCAGAGGGCTGTTTCGCCGAAGGCAGTACTTTTCGATATGGACGGCGTGTTATACGACTCCATGCGTTTCCACGCACGTGCTTGGCACGAGACGGCTATGCGCCACCACCTCCGTTCGGAAGAGAAAGACTTCTACAGGTACGAAGGATGCACGGGCGACAGCATAATCAACAAGCTCTACCGACGGACCTTCCACCGCGATGCCACCGAAGAGGAAAAGAGAGAAATATACGACGAGAAATCGACGCTTTTCAGCCGATATAACGACGGCGAGGCAATGGCGGGAGCCGGTGACGTCTTGGCGCAGGTCAAGGCTTTCGGTCTGCAAACGCTGGTTGTCACCGGTTCGGGGCAACACAGCCTCATAGACAAGCTGGAGCATACATACCCGGGGTGTTTCACCCGCGAAAAGATGGTGACCGCCTTCGATGTCAAACACGGCAAACCCAACCCCGAGCCCTACCTGATGGGGTTGAAAAAAGCCGGTGTCGAAGCCTGCGAAGCCTTCGTCGTGGAAAACGCGCCCATGGGAGTTGAAGCCGGCGTTGCTGCCGGCATCTTCACAATAGCCGTCAACACCGGTCCCCTACCCGATGAAGATCTGCTAGCGGCAGGTGCCGACCTGTTGTATCCGGACATGGCAAGCCTGGCAAAAGACTGGGCGAATATCATGCAGAGCGCAAAGATGTGATTTTATCCCGCAAGGGGGAAAGGTCAGCCCCCATGAAAGGGGATTAACCCAAATACGATTTGAGAAGTTTGCTGCGTGCGCCTACCCTCAGGCGTCTGATGGCTTTCTCCTTGATTTGGCGGACACGCTCGCGAGTGAGCCCGAACTTGTCGCCAATCTCTTCCAAGGTCATCTCCTGACAACCGATACCGAAAAACATTTTGATGATATCACATTCCCTTTCGGTAAGTGTGGCAAGTGCGCGGTCGATCTCTTTTGCCAACGACTCGTTCATCAACGTTTTGTCTGCCACAGGGGCATCGTCGTTCACAAGCACATCCAAAAGGCTGTTGTCCTCGCCTTCCACAAACGGAGCATCCACAGAGATATGCTTTCCCGAGACTTTCAGCGTGTCTGAAATCTTTTCCACAGGCACGTCCAATTCTTCTGCCAGCTCTTCGGCAGAAGGTTTGCGCTCGTGTTCTTGCTCGAACTTGGAGAATGCCTTGCTTATTTTGTTTAGCGAACCGACCTGGTTCAGCGGGAGACGAACGATTCTCGACTGCTCTGCCAAAGCCTGCAAGATGGACTGACGAATCCACCACACGGCATAAGAGATAAACTTGAACCCACGAGTCTCGTCGAACTTCTCAGCGGCTTTGATAAGCCCAAGGTTTCCTTCGTTGATAAGGTCCGGCAGACTCAGCCCCTGATTTTGATACTGTTTGGCTACCGAAACGACGAAACGCAGGTTTGCTCTCGTCAACTTTTCCAATGCTTTCCGGTCGCCTTTCTTAATTGCCTGCGCCAATTCAACTTCCTGTTCCACCGTAATAAGATCTTCACGACCGATCTCCTGGAGATACTTATCCAACGAAGCGCTCTCGCGATTGGTTATGGACTTTGTAATCTTTAATTGTCTCATCAAATGACCCTTTTTGAGAATTTCGAGGCGCGAAAGTAATGTTATTTTCCCAAACATAATTGGTCGGGCGCGCCCCACGCCCAACCAATTATACATATTTAATAGTTCTCCTCCTGTGTGTTACTCAGACAAATCGATGGCATACACTTTTGTTCTGCCGTTCGGGTAAAAGCCTTTCACAACGATGTAGCGATCGTCGGTGTTTCCCTTCAACACTTTATCCACAAGCTTCTCAAGCTGTTCGGGCGAAGAGATCTTCTGATCGTTGACAATCATGATAATGAAGCCTTTCCTGATACCGGCATCTTTCAGTTTGCCGTTCAGCAGTCCGGTAACCTCAACGCCATAGCTTACGCCAAGTTCACGTTTCTGTTTATCCGTCAAAGCCTTGAAAGCTGCACCGAGAACATCGGCACTGTTGTCGCCCGCACTCTTCACGACAGATGTACTGCCCTGTGCATTGCGAAGCTCCACACTGAACGTCTTGCTGCTGCCACTGCGGTCTACCGTAACCTGCACCTTATCACCGGGGCGATACTTGCTGATCTGTTCCTGAAGGGCATTCGCCGTCTTGATCTTCACGCCATTGACCGCCGTGATGACATCACCCTTCTCGATGCCCGCTTCCTTGGCAGAACTCCTTTCCGAGAAATCGGACACACACGCACCCTCCGACACCTTAATCTTCGACTTCAGCTCGGTCAGCTCTTTCTTGTATTCATCGTTCAAGTTCGGATTGCTCAGGTTGTTGGCAATATCACCCACGCTCATCATCAACACACCGAGGACAGCGCGCTGCACAGTGCCATACTGCTTCAAATCGCTTGCCACCTTACCGGCAATGCTGATGGGCACGGCGAAGGAATACCCCGTGAAGTTGCCCGTCTCGGAATAGATGGCTGTATTGATACCGACCAGCTCTCCTTTCGTGTTCACCAATGCACCACCACTGTTACCCGGGTTCACGGCGGCATCCGTCTGTATGAACGATTCAATCTTTTTCTCTCCCGACATGGATATGCTGCGACCTTTTGCACTCACGATACCGGCGGTCACCGTCGATGTCAGGTTGAAGGGGTTGCCGACAGCCAGCACCCACTCTCCCACTTTCAGCTTTTCAGAGTCACCAAACGGGATGGTCGGCAGATCCTTGGCTTCCACTTTAATCAGCGCAATGTCAGTGGAAGGGTCGGTGCCTATCAGCTTGGCAGGAAACTTACGGTTATCGTTCAGCGTCACCTCCAGCTCGTCTGCTCCGTCGATCACATGATTGTTTGTGATGATATATCCGTCCGTGGATATGATAACACCCGAACCGGCACCTACGCGCGGCTGCTGTTGCGGACGCTGAAAGCCGCCACGCCCCCCGAAGCCGAAGAAATACTCAAACGGATCGACATACTGTCCGCCGCCGTCAGAGGCAGACTGTTTGGCATTTGTCGTCGCCTTGATATGCACCACACCGTGCACCGTGCTCTCCGCAGCCGCGGTAAAATCCGTGTTCTCCGCCGCCACGGTATTCATACCTGCCAACCTGTAAAACTGATTGAATGTATTTGCCGCTGCCGAGTCCGAGGCATTATATCCTGTCTGATTTTTATTCATAAGATAAGCACTCGTTCCAACCGCTGCCCCTGCACTCACAGCAACCACAAGGACAACACCCAGCACATTTCTCCACATTGTTTTCATACTCATTTCTACTTTATCAAACATTTAAATTTAACACTTTCCTTTCGGTTTTTCTGCTGACAAAGG
>CAVIFD010000029.1:4717-6677 GCA_963641545.1 bacterium
AAAGGAAACTCAAAAAGCATGCGATTATTCTATCCGTCTTCCATTTTTCATCACTTTTAACGGCGAAATATACGGGCTTAACCGCACTTAACCGTACCGTGCAAAGCAAAGTACTCTTTTAACAGTCATTTCTATGACACAAGCCAACCGGCTACGTCGGAGCGGAGCATCCGCCTGACAAACAGTCATTACTAAAGCGGTTAACCAACGCATATTCCTTTTTCATCCGAAGCCCCCGCAACATCTATGGTTTTTACGTACATTTGCCGCGCTGCAGCCTGCCGGTCTGTCGCTTATCCCCGCCAAGGGATGGGAGGAAAGTCCGGGCAACACAGAGCACCATATTTCCTAACGGGAAGCTGTCCGCAAGGGCAGAGTAGCGTAACAGAAAACAACCGCCGGCATCTGCCGGTAAGGGTGAAAAGGCGGGGTAAGAGCCCACCGGTGTCGTAGCAATACGGCGCGTCAGTACGTCTTATGGGTTGCAAGGTCATGTATACCGACGTATGTAGGGCTGCTCGTCCGATGTCGGGGGGTAGACCGCTAAAGCTTGCCGGCGACGGTAAGACGAGATAAATGGCAGACGCTTTCGGGGTGGCAACACCGGACCGGAAGTACAGAACCCGGCTTACAGGCAGGCTGCATCTTTTTTATTCATCAGGCAAACACCTTTTGCCCCTACGGTTTACAACAATGAAGAAGGAGACTGAGAAAAAGCCTTTGATGGAACGGAAAGGCACTTTCCTGACGCGAAGCATCCGCTTTGTGACTTACGACATCTGGCGGATCACGGAGAACGAAGTAAGCGGTTTGAAGGAGCTTTACATCAACACGATCAAGACCATCATACTGGCTGTGCGCGGGTTCAACAGCGAGAACCTCCAGACCAAAGCCTCTGCCCTCACATATAGCACGTTTCTTGCCATCGTGCCGCTCCTCGCCGTGTTGGTAGGGGTTGCCAAAGGCTTCGGCTTTCAGTCGACGGTGCGTGAAGAGCTGCTTTATTATTTCCCCGGGCACGAGATGGAGCTTAACAAAGCCTTCGAATATGTGGAGAACTATCTGGCGCAGGCGCAGGGCGGCATTTTCATCGGTATCGGTTTGGCTTTGTTGTTTTACACGGTGATAAACCTGATTTCCTCCATCGAAGACACGTTCAACGACATCTGGCAGATAAAGAAGTCGCGCCCGTGGTATAGGAAGATCTCCGACTATCTGGCGTTGTTTCTCATACTGCCGATACTGATGACCGCCTCGAGCGGACTCTCCATCTTTGCCTCCACACTGCAGAACTCGTTCCTCAGCGAGTATGTGTTTCTCACGCCCATCGTGGAGTTTTCGCTGAATGTGGTGCCGTATCTCTTCACGATAATGGCGTTCACGGGGCTTTACCTCTCTCTCCCCAACACGAATGTGCGGTTCGTCAACGGACTGGTGGCAGGCGTTATTGCCGGCTGTGCCTTCCAGTTCTTCCAGCTCATATATATAAGCGGGCAGATATGGGTGAGCAAATACAACGCCATCTACGGTAGCTTTGCCGCGCTGCCGTTATTGCTTCTGTGGTTGCAGCTGTCGTGGCTGATATGTCTTTTCGGTGCGGAGCTGTCGTATGCTTCGCAGAACGTGAAGAAGTTCAGCTTCGAGCGCGACAGCAAGAACATCAGTCGTCGCTACAAGGATTTCCTGACGCTGCTTATCGCCTCGCTCATCGTCAAGAGGTTTGTCGGCGGCGAGAAGCCGTATACGGCAGACGAGCTGTCGGAAGCCTACCGCATCCCCATACGTCTTACGACAGACATCCTCTATCTGCTTACCGAGCTTGGGATCGTCAACGAGGTAAACTACGGCGACGACGAGCGTATCATCTATTATCAGCCTGCCGTCGACGTCAACCGCATAACGGTGAGCTATCTGTTTACGAAGATGGACGAGCACGGCTCCGAGAACTTCAAGATAGACA
>CAVIFD010000029.1:6687-10168 GCA_963641545.1 bacterium
GGAAGGCACTTCTCAAGACGCGAGAAGACATGATAAAGGCGAACGAGAACGTCCTGCTCAAGGATCTTTGACGAGTGATGGGGTATAAGGAAGGACATACGGATCTCACGAAGGGGACAACGTGGAAGGTGATCGTTCGTTTCGCCCTGCCGTTGCTCGTGGGGAACATACTGCAACAGCTCTACAACGTCACGGACAGCGTCATCGTCGGGCAGCTTCTCGGGAAAGAAGCCTTGGCAGCCGTCTCCGCCTCGTTCTTCATCTACTATTTCATCATATCGCTTGTCATAGGCATAGGCAGCGGCACGTCGGTTGTCATCTCGCAGTTCTTCGGAGCGGGAGAGTATGGCAAGGTGCAGCGTGCGTTCTCCTCGTTCTTCATCTTCATGCTGGTGGCAGGCGTTGCCCTCTCCATCGCGGGGATCATATTCGCAGAACCTGTTTTCCGACTCACGAACACGCCGGAAGACGTTATCCCGGGTGCGGTTGCCTATTTCAGGATATATATCGGCGGGACGTTCATGTTCGTGACGTTCAGCAGCATCATCTCCATACTCCGTGGCGTGGGTGAGTCGTTCCGCCCAATGATATTCATCTTCATCACGACGGTGCTCAACGTTGCATTGGACCTTCTCTTCATTGCCGTCTTCGGATGGGGAATAGAAGGTGCGGCGCGGGCAACCGTCGTTGCGCAAGGCATCGGCATGTGCGTTGCCTTGGGGTACGTGAACAACACTCACCCTTTGCTGTCGGTGAAGAAGAAAGACCTTGTGTTCGACAGGCGGCTCTTCCGCGAAGGGCTGCGGATAGGTCTTCCGACCAGCGTGCAGCAGTGCGCCATTGCCCTCGGACTTATCGCGCTCCTCGGGATAGTCAACAGCTTCGGCACCGACACGCTGACAGCCTATGGCGCGGCAGGGAAGATAGATGCCATCATCACACAAGCGATACTAACCCTCTCGGGAGCACTTGCTGCTTTCACGGGGCAAAACATCGGGGCACGCCGCCTCGACCGCGTCCGCGAGGGTCTGCGTTTCACCTTCGGGGTCAACATCCTCTTCAGCGCACTCACCTTTGCAGCGGTCTACTTCTTCGGAGAGGATATGATGCGTGCGTTCACCTCCGACCCGTCGGTGATTGCCATAGGGCGTGAATACCTTCTCATCATCGGGGGCTTCTTCGTGGTGCACGGGGGGCTGAACGTGTTCAACGGAACACTGCGCGGCGCGGGCGACACGGTCTTCACCATGACGGTAAGCCTCGTATGCCTGTGGATAATCCGTATCCCCCTCGCCTACCGGCTGAGCGCGTGGTTCGGGCGGCAGGGCATCTGGTGGGCAATAGGCATCAGCATCGCCATAGGCTTGCTCGTCACCTACGTATATTACAAGACGGGGCTTTGGAAAAGGAAGTGCGTCGTGAAGTGAGCCTTCTCAGCCGAGCTGCATCATACGGCTGATGTACTTGCCCACAATATCGAACTCCAGGTTTACAACCGTGCCTTCCACTATCTCGGAGAAGTTCGTATGATCGTGTGTGTAAGGAATGATTGCCACACGGAAGCTGTCGGGCTGCGAGTCGCAGACGGTGAGGCTTACGCCGTTGACAGCGACGGAGCCTTTCTCAACGGTGACATACCCCTGCTTTGCCATAGCCTTGTCGAAGGGATACCTGAAGGTGTAGTACCAGCTCCCTTCCGCCTCTTCCACGGCGGTGCAGACGGCAGTAGTGTCCACATGCCCCTGCACGATATGTCCGTCGAGCCTGCCGTTCATCATCATGCTCCTTTCAAGGTTTACAAGCGAGCCCGGGCGGAGCATACCGAGGTTCGAACGCTCCAAGGTCTCGCGCATGGCAGTTGTGGTGAACGTGTCGTCCGTCTTGCTCACCACCGTAAGGCATACGCCGTTGTGGGCAACGCTTTGGTCAATCTTCAGCTCGCCGACAAACGAGCAGGTCATTGTGATATGGATATTGTCGCGGTCGTGCTCAATCTTCACTACGCGTGCCGTCTCTTCTATTATTCCTGAAAACATACCGTCATCTCCTGTTTTTATGTGTTTGTACTTCGGGGTTTATATTACTTGCAGTGCTCCGCGAGAAGCCGTTCAGCCAGCGGGTCGCCCAGCTCCTTTGCCTTGCGCAGAGCTTCGCAGGCTTCTGCCTTCTTCTCCATACGCACGTAGCAGACACCGCGTAGGCGATAGCAGGCAGCGAAGTCGGGAGCCACCTTCAGTGCCTCGTCGATGGCAGTCAGGGCTTCCGTGTATTTCTTCAGGCGCACATATATGGATGCTTCCTCGGCACGATAGTCGGGGATGTCGGGCGAGAGGCGCACAGCCTCGCTTATATCTGCCAACGCGCCGTCCATATCCCCTGCGCGAAACTTCGCCTGCTCGCGATAGAAATAGAAATCGCTGCCCACGCTTCCTTTCATTGCCTTGTAATACATATCATAGTCCGCCACCGCCTCGGCGTAGAGCGAGAGGCGCAGCTTCCAGTCTATCCGCTCGAGGATATACGGCGCAGCCTCTTCCGTGAGGGGCAGTCCGCTCTTCTCGATGGCTCCGTCGAGGAGGGCAATAACCTCACCGATGTTGAAGCCCGGTATGTTTTCCTTTGCCTTGGCAGCCCAATAGAACGACGACGCCGTTGCCTGCGGAGTGTTGTTCACCGTCATGTATTCCTCGTATGCCGCCACGTAGTCTTTGCGCGCAAAACAGATGTCGCCTGCCAGCTGATGGTAGACGGGCAGATTGTCTTCCCCGATGGCAGAACGCACAGCCTCGAAGGCTGCGTCGAGCGTCCATGCGGGGTCTGTCAGCGTTGTGTCGGTGGCTGCCACGCCGTAGATCAGCTTCGCGCGGTTGTAGAGAGCCTCGCCTTTCCTGTCGCTAAGGCGCGAGGCAGTATCGATGTCGTCCGTTGCCTTTCGGAGCATCTCCGCCTGTCCTTCGGGCGAGGAGGCAAGGGCTGCGCGCTGCCCTGCATAATGGTTGGCACGGCTTACGTATCCGTCTGCCGAGTTCGGGAAGGTGGCGATGAAGTCATTCAAGGTCTCAAGATATGTCTTCGCGTCTTCCGCACTGCCCTTAAGAAACAAAGCAACGAGAGCTTCGTCGACATCTGCGGGCCATGCCTTGCGTATGCCGATAGTGCTGTATGTAGTGTTCAAGAAGTCCGTGGAGCTCATTACCAGACTCGCGGCGTAGGCTGCCGAGACGGCAAACGACACATCCTTCTTCCCCGAAGCATCTGCCTGCGCAAGCCCGAACACCTCCCCCGAGGCATTGACCACAGGCGAGTTCACCTCCCCGTCTCCGAGCGGGAGAGAGAGCTTATAGTAGCTGTAAGGATCTTTCAGGCGGCTGACCTCGGTAACTGTTCCCTGCCCGACGGCGGCTTTCTTGTCCGTTGTATACGATAGGAGATAGCATACGGCACCTTCCGGCTGAGGGTCTGAGGCTATCGCAAGGCAGCG
>CAVIFD010000030.1:0-2857 GCA_963641545.1 bacterium
AGGAATCCAGCCCTATCTTTTTCCGCTCAAAAAGTTTTAGCGGACAGCAATAATTCCGAATAGCTATAGGACTTTGATTTGTTTAGCAATCTCATCCATGGTTATATGCCTTATATGAAGTTTCTGTCCGTTAGACAATGCTCATGCCGAGCGTACCAAAAAAGGGGGATGTGCCTCACGGCAGATCCCCCCCACATTTATAATAACTATGAAAAAACTATTCTTACCGCTATTTGCCGAGGTACTTCTTCCAGTCCACGTTGTGCATATCGCCGCTCTCAGCCAGCTCTTCGTGGAAAGCGAAACAGCACTTGAGGTTCTGCGGCGTATGTCCCTTCACGCCCATCGCGAGGTATTCCTTCAAGAGGGGTTTGTAGTCAGGGTGCACGCAATTGTCAATAATGCAGTTGGCACGCTGAACGGGCGATTTGCCGCGCAGGTCGGCAACGCCGTATTCCGTGATGATGACCTTCACGGAGTGCTCGCTGTGGTCGAGGTGCGACACCATCGGCACGAATGCGCTGATGCGTCCTTCCTTTGCCGTCGACGGCGTGGTGAAGATGGAGAGCATGGCGGAGCGTGTGAAGTCGCCCGAGCCGCCGATGCCGTTCATCATCCTTGTGCCCGACACATGTGTGGAGTTGATATTACCGAAGATATCTGCCTCGAGGGCAGTGTTGATGGCAATCAGCCCGAGGCGGCGTGCAACCTCCGGATTGTTTGATATCTCCTGCGGACGGAGAAGTATCTTGTCCTTGAAGAAGTCGAGGTGCGCATATATCTCGCGTATCACCTCGTTGCTCACAGACAGCGAGCATCCGCTGGCAAACTTGACGCGCCCTTTCTTCATAAGGTCGATGACAGCATCCTGGATAACCTCGGTGTAGACGTTGAACGCAGGGATCTCTTCGTTGTCGCCCATACATCCCAACACGGCATTTGCTACGTTACCCACACCACTCTGCAACGGAACGAACTCCTTCGGCAGCCGTCCGGCACGTATCTCACCCACGAGGAAGTCGGCAACATTACGTCCGATCGCCATCGTCACATCGTCGAGCGGAGTAAACTTGCCCCCTTCGTTAGGCTCGTCTGTCCTTACCACACCGACAATCTTCGCAGGGTCTACCTTCACATATGGCAGACCAATGCGGTCCGACGGGGTGTAGATGGGTATCTCGCGACGATAGGGCGGGTCTGCCGGTTCGTATATATCGTGCATGCCGCGAATCTCTTTCGGATGGCGGCAGTTAAGCTCAATGATGATGCGGTCTGCCATGCGGCATATCGTAGGCAGTATGCCCACACCACTGGTCGGGACAATCTCGCCATCCTCCGTCACGTCGGCAGCCTCAACTATTGCCACGTCTATCTTCCCGAGGAAACCGTAGCGCAGGTCTTGCGCCAGCTCCGAGAGGTGCATGTCGAAATACTGTGCCCCACGTGCGTTGAGCAATGCGCGAAGGTCTTTGTTCGACTGATACGGTGTGCGAAACTTGATTGCATCGGCACGTGCCAGCTCGCCGTCGAGCTTATCGCCCGTAGAGGCTCCGGTAAACATCCCGATCTGAAAAGGATTGCCTTTCTCGTGTTCTTCCACTGCCTTGCGTGCTATTGCGCCCGACACAACCTTCGGACATCCTGCCGGAGTAAATCCGCTAAACCCTACATTGTCGTTGTGATGCACAAACGAAGCAGCTTCTTCTGCTGTAATAAATCTTAATGCCATGGATATTATATTTTGTTGTTAGATATATCTCTGTCTTGCGGGTCAGTACTTACGGTTGAGTATCTCCGAATATATGACCGCTTTCCTCAGCTCTTCGACGCTCTTAAAATCCATACCCTCAAGCATGGAATGTTCTTCTGCCGCAGGGCGGACTGCAGTCGCCCGAGGCGCAACGCTCTTCTGCTGTCGGACCTTCGGCGTAGCTTTCGGCGATGGAACAGGTGCTGATGGCTTTACTTCAGCATCCTTCGCCTTCTCTTGCCCGTCCCACTCCACAGTGTATTCCGGCTCGCCAAGCACCTCGACAGGTCTCTGCCGTTTCTTACCCTTCGACCCAAACAGCCCGCTCACCGCAGCCACGATGAGGAACACCACATAAATCCAGTCATTCAATCCGTCCATATATCTCTTGTTTTGTTTTTTCCTCGAAGTCCGTCATTTCAGCGCATAGATACGCTGTATGATATCCACCACCTTCATACCTTCCAGCACGTTGGTAGTGATCGATTCCCCGCCCTCGCCCGAGAGCACGCGCACCACGTTACGGATAACGAAGTTGTGGTTCTGCGCCGAGCCTTTGTACGGTCCGTAGTCGTTGCCCGGGTTTGTCGGTGCCAAATGGGGCATCTCATAATCCTTCACATGACAATACTCCACCTCGTTCATATACTGTCCGCCTATCTTGACGCTGCCGTTCTCTGCCACGATAAGCATGCTGCTCTCCATGTTCCTGTCCCAAACGGCAGTGGAGTAGTTCAGGCTGCCCATCCCGCCGCCGACGAAATTGAAGGTCACGAAGCCGGAGTCTTCAAACGCCGTCAAGTCACGGTGGTTGAAGTCGGCAAAACGTGCTTCGATGTTGCAGATGTCGCCGAACAGCCAGTACATTATATCGATGAAGTGTGAGAACTGCGTGAAGAGCGTCCCGCCGTCGAGCGCAGCGTCGCCATGCCATCCGCCCTGCTTGTAGTAACGCGCGTCGCGGTTCCAGTAGCAGTTGAGCTGCACCATGTATATCTTCCCGAGCCTGCCTGACTCGATCATTTCCTTTATCCATACCGACGGTGGGGAATAGCGGTTTTGCATCACGCAGAACACCTGCCGACGATATTTCAGGGAGGCATACAC
>CAVIFD010000030.1:2887-10031 GCA_963641545.1 bacterium
CGATATTTCAGAGAAGCATACACCACCTTCTCGGCATCCGCAAGCGTCAGTGCCATGGGCTTCTCGATAACCACGTTGCATCCTGCCTCTATTGCCTCCACTGCCATGACGGCATGCAGTCCGTTCGGCGTACATATATTGACCACGTCAGGACGAATGTCGCTCCGAAGCAGATCCTCCAAAGAGGAAAAGAACGGAACGGGGTAAGCCTCCACACCAAGCTCGCAGCGCGGACGCACGTCGCAGAGGGCAACCAGCTCGGCACCTTCTTCGCGGACAACCATCTCGGCATGGCGTTTCCCGATATGTCCGCAACCGACAACGGCAAATCTTATCTTACTTTTTTCCATATATATCGGACATTATCTCACTCTTTAGCGCATCTGCTATGTAGTCCACCTCCTCTTCCGTCATCTCCGTGTGGATAGGCAGCGAGAGCACGGAACCGCAAAGGCGGGTCGCCTCGTTCAAGGAGCTTCGCACACGTGCCGTCCACTTGTATGCCTCCTGCATCTGCAAGGGAAGGGGATAATACACCATCGTAGGGATGCCTTTCTCCTTCAGAGCTTCCTGCAAGGATGCCCTGCGCTGAGCCGTGCGTGATTTGTCGCACGGCAGATTCAAGCGGAGCGTATACTGATGGTACACATGCGTGGAGAACCTGCTTTTCCTTGGAAGGAGCAACCGATCGCACCCGCCAAGAGCCGCACTATAACGGGCAGCTACCGCGCGACGTGCAGCGGTAAACTCGTCGACATGCTTCAGCTTCACGTTGAGAACGGCAGCCTGCAAGGTGTCGAGCCGCGAGTTGCAGCCAATCAGCCGGTGGTGATACTTGCGTTCCTGCCCGTGACTTGCAATCATGCGTATGCGCTCGGCAATTTTACTGTCCGAAGTCATGAGTGCACCGCCGTCGCCATAGCATGCAAGGGGTTTGGAGGGGAAGAACGAAGTAGTCCCGATGGTACCCATCGTCCCTGTCTTCTTCCGTGTGCCGTCGGGGAAGGTATATTCCGCACCAACGGACTGGGCATTGTCTTCCACCACATAGAGATGATACTTCTCGGCAATCTTCAGTATCGGAGCCATGTCGCACGACTGACCAAAGAGGTGGACGGCAACAATAGCCTTCGTGTGGCACGAGATGGATTCTTCTATCTTACGAGGGTTGATATTGTAGGTACGCGAATCGACATCCACCAAGACGGGCACCAGAGAGAGCATGGCAGCAGCTTCGGCAGCTGCCACATACGTGAACGCAGGCACTATCACCTCGTCGCCCGGCTGCAAACCCAATGCCATAAAAGCTATCTGAAGAGCATCCGTCCCGTTGCCGCAGGGAATGACATGGGGCACGTCGAGATACGCGGCAAGGCTGTCGGCAAACACCTTCACCTCCGGACCGTTGATGAAGGCACCACGCTCCATCACCGCCTGCATCCCCGCGTCGATCTCCTCCTTCAGGCGGAGATACTGCCCGCGGATGTCAACCATCTGTATCTGTTTCCCGAACATCTCTTCTTACTTCACTTCGCTACCGGGCTTCACCGTCTTTTCCGGAGTGATGACCGCGAGACTGCCGTCGAAGTTCTCGGCAGAGAGTATCATCCCTTCCGACACTATCCCGCGCAGCTTGCGCGGGGCGAGGTTGGCAACGAAGCAGACCTGCCTGCCCACGAGGTCTTCCGGAGCATAATGATGGGCAATGCCTGAAATGATTGTACGTTTCTCTATTCCGTCGTCGATAAGGAACCGGAGCAACTTGTCGGCTTTCGGCACCTTGCTGCATTCCACAACCGTGCCCACGCGGATATCCAGCTTTGCGAAGTCGTCGAACTCGATATTCTCGCGTATCGGCTTCGCCTTATAGCCGGCTTCTTCGTTTGCCTTCTTAGTGTCGAGCAGCTTCTGCACCTGTGCCTCGATAACGCTGTCGTCTATCTTCTCGAACAGCAGCTCTACCTTTCCTAATTGATGTCCCGCAGCAAGAAGGTCGGAAGCCCCCAGACGATTCCAGCCCAACGGCTCAACGTTAAGCATCTTGTTCAGCTTCTTCATGCTGAATGGCAGGAACGGTTCGAAGACAATCGCGAGGTTGGCAGTGATCTGCAAGGCGATGTTCATGATGGTTGCCACACGCGCCATGTCTGTCTTTGCCAGCTTCCAAGGCTCCGTGTCTGCCAGGTATTTGTTGCCGATACGTGCAAGGTTCATCGCCTCCTTCTGCGCATCGCGGAAATGGAACGTGTCGAGCAGTCGCTCCACGTCTGCCTTCACATCCTTGAAGTCTTTCAGCGTCCGGAGGTCGTAGTCGGTCAGCTCGCCGGCTGCGGGCACCTTGCCGTCGAAGTATTTCTCGGTAAGCACCATGGCACGGTTAACGAAGTTGCCGAGGATAGCCACCAGTTCGTTGTTGTTGCGTGCCTGGAAGTCTTTCCATGTAAAGTCGTTGTCTTTGGTCTCCGGCGCATTGGCGGTCAGGACATATCGCAGCACGTCCTGTTTGCCCGGCATATCCACGAGGTATTCGTTGAGCCATACCGCCCAGTTGCGCGATGTGGAGATCTTGTCGCCCTCAAGGTTGAGGAACTCATTCGCCGGCACGTTCTCCGGCAGGTTGAACGAACCTTCCGCCTTCAGCATCGAGGGGAACACGATGCAATGGAACACGATATTGTCTTTTCCGATGAAATGCACCATCTTGGTCTCAGGGTCTTTCCACCACTTCTCCCAGCTGTCGGGGAGCAGCTCTTTCGTGTTCGAGATATATCCTATCGGGGCATCGAACCAAACATACAGCACCTTGCCTTCGGCTCCTTCCACCGGCACGGGGATACCCCAGTCCAGGTCGCGGCTGACGGCACGCGGCTGCAAACCCATGTCCAGCCAGCTCTTGCACTGTCCGTACACGTTCGGCTTCCACTCCTTATGCCCTTCAATAATCCACTTGCGCAGGAACGGCTCCCATTTGTCAAGGGGGAGATACCAGTGTTTGGTCTCCCTCATCACGGGCTTGCTGCCACTGATGGCAGACTTCGGGTTGATAAGCTCCGTCGGGCTCAGCGAAGTACCGCAGGCTTCGCACTGGTCGCCGTAAGCCTTCTCGTTGCCGCAATGCGGACATGTGCCGGTTATGTAGCGGTCTGCAAGAAACTGCCCCGCCTCCTCGTCGTAATACTGCTCGCTTGTCTTCTCGATAAACTCGCCCTTGTCGTAGAGCGTGCGGAAGAAGTCTGAAGCCATCTGCCTGTGGATGGGCGAGGTGGTACGGGAATAAATATCGAACGAGATGCCGAAATCCTCGAAAGACTTCTTGATGATGCCATGATAGCGGTCCACCACATCCTGCGGCGTGATGCCTTCCTTCTTGGCACGGAGCGTGATGGGCACGCCGTGCTCGTCAGAGCCTCCTATCATCAAAACATCTTCCCCCTTCAAGCGAAGGTAGCGGGCATAAATATCTGCCGGCACATACACACCTGCCAGGTGTCCTATATGTACCGGTCCGTTTGCATACGGCAGTGCCGTCGTAATCAACGTTCTCTTAAACTGTTTCTCCATACCTTATATATTCTCTTTTTTTCGGCGAGCAAAAGTACGGAAATATTCGGTTTGTCGGTCAGAGGCGATTGAGTCTTCAGCGTATCACCACTTTAACAGGTCGGCTGCCACCTACCTTCACCACGTATGCTCCCGAAGGAAGCCGGCAGGTGAACACCCCTGCCCGAAGCCGAGCGGCACGCACCAAAGAGCCCTTGTAGTCCCATACATGCAGCACGGCATCTTCCGGCGTTTCGACAACCAGTGTAGAGCCGACGGCAGTTATCCTTGTCCGCTCCACACAGACCTGCTCGTTTGCCACCGGCGAAGTCTCGCCCACGAAGTATGCCTTCACCTCCGTGTCGGCTGTCACAGTGTAGGGATAGGGGTTAAGCGTGTTGCCGTCCCACCACTTGACAAAGGTCATGCCGGCATCAGCCTTTGCCGTCAGACGTATCTCCGTGCCGTGAGAAACCTTGCCCGCGGGGGCGGACGACACCTCTCCGCCTGCGCTCTGACACAGTGTCACAGCGTACGTATTCCTCTCAAGTCCGGTGAGACGGACCGTCACACTGTCTTTCTCCACGGGGAGGTAATACAGATATGTCTTCGTCTCGGACGATGAGCGGAGAGACGTGACGGGGCTGAGCTTCGCGCTGTCGGCAGTCAGCACAACCGCGCTCTCGCTGTATGCCGGAAGCACTGTGACCCGCAGCTGCACAACGTCGCCACTCTCCACTGCATCCACATTACATCCTGCCCCTGTTATGGAAGCTCCGGCAGATTGCACCATGTCTACTTTCACATACGCCTCATCGCCTTCTTCCTTATCCGTAAAGAGAGGAATAAGCTGGGCGGCATCCATGGCTGTGGCTGTCCGCGGATTATCTGTCTTGCCGTCGTTCCACTTGCTGAACACCTTGCCTTCGGGCGCAACGGCATGAAGCAGCAGCATTGTCTCGCCAAACACACCCTGCGTACCGAGGTCCGTCATCGTCTCGACGACCTTTGCCGCAACATTCTCCTGAAGGGAGAGCTTCATCAAGTCGCGCACGATGCCCTCGACAGAGACACTTATATTCCTGTTCACATGATAGAGGGCATACCCGCCGTTGTTTTTCGTCAGCTCTTCGCCATCGGCAAAAACGCGGAGGTTCCTTTCGCTGTACCCGCTGCCGATGGAGAGATAGAACTTGAACGTCCCGTCTTTCTTCACCTCCGTGGAATAGCCGGTGAAGGGCTTCACGGTGACACCTTCCATCTGCGGGAGGGTTATCATATACGATTTGTAGTCGGAGATGAAACGGGCGGAGAGGGTTGTGTCGCTACGCACCGTAAGGCTGAGCGGATTACTTTGGCTGCCGGTGCTCCACTCAAGGAAACGATAGTCCTCGTCGGCTGTGGCAGTGACCGACACCGTCGATCCATACGGCACTTCCGCTGTCACGTCCGTAGATCCGTCGGTGAACGATATCTGCCCGTTGGCTGTCTGCTGCAACGTGACAGTGCAGGTCCTTGCCCGAAGCCCGGAGACTGTCACCGTTATGTCCGCCATACAGTTCGTAAGCGAATAAAGCCCCTTGGCATTCGGTTTTATCACAGAGTCGTTTGCCAGCACCTTCATCGAGTCCGTGTCAGTATAATAATCCTTGTCCACCGTCAGGGCAAACTCGAAAGAGCCGCCTGTGGTTGTTGCCGTCACCACGTCGCCGCCTTCGGGGTTCACCGCACTCACCCCCGAGGGGAGGTTGAAGGTCAGCGTTATCTTCCCGCTGTCGAACACTATGTAGCGCGACGTTATGCCGTCGCCATAACCATCCTTGCGGGCAATGGCTTCGAGGAAAACGGAGTCTTCGGCACTCTCGACAAGGAACACACCCGTATAAGTCTTGTCCGGCGAGCCGTCGAGGCGATAGTAGAGCGTTGTCGAGGCATCTGTCTTCTGAAGCTCGACCTTCACAGGCTCACCTTTGGGGAACTTGTCGACACCCGACGGGGTGAGGATTATCTTCGGAGCGGAAGCCGAGGGAAGACTGACGGCAGCAAACTCAGCCGCGATCTTCAGATCCGTCTCCGGCATCTCCACCTTCTGCTCGCCGGAGGTATATGTCTTGCCGCCGATGGTAAGCGACTGTAGCTCGTAGCCGCTATCTGCCACGGCTCTCACCGTCAGCGTGTCGCCACGCCCGACAAGCGTGCCTGCCGTGAGGCTGCGACCTTTCCACGTGACAAAGATCTTGCCGTACTTGGGCTGAGAGAAGAGCACCTGATAGCCGCGATCCCAGGTGGCGTAGAAGGTCTTGTTGCCCGACGAGCCTTTCTCGATCTTCGTCACCTTCGTGGTCAGCAGATCGTCGGCACACCAGCCGGCAAAAGAGAACCCGTCGCGCGTCACCTTCTCAGGGAGCGTCACCTCATCTTCCGTGGTGTACGTCGCCACGTGCTCCGAAACGATTGTGCCGTAGTATGTGTCGTAGGTGATGGTGTATGCCTTGGGCGTCCACTTGGCGTAAAGGGTATGGTCGCCGCTTGAGGTCGTCTCGATCCTGCTGCCATACGCCTTGGTGCATTCCTTGTCGAGATACCAGCCGGCAAAGTCGTAGCTGTCTCTGTAAGGCTTGCAGACAAACTCTGCCGCGGTGCCATACTCATACGTCTGCTCCGAGCGGCTTATCTTTCCGCCGTTAGCGTCGAACGTCAGCGTGTATGTCTTGGGTGACCATTTGGCATAAAAAACCTTGCTTTCCGTAGTGTTTGCAGGTATCTCGCTGACGGGCGTTGTCAGCGTCTCGTCGGTAAACCATCCGGCAAAGCCGTAGTTCTCTCTTGTCGGCTTGGGAAGGGTGACAGCCTGCTCGCAGGTGAAGGAGACGGGAGCATCGTCGTGGTTCGTCCCGCCGTTCAGCCTGTAATCTATGGCATAGACAATCGGCTCCCACTTTGCATCCAACGTAAGCTTTCCGCTGCCGGCTGCCACATATGCGCATTCCTTTTCCCCGATGAACCAGCCGAGGAAGGTATATCCCGTCCGCGTCGTCACAGGCATATCCTCCGCGCTTATTCCTTTCTCAACGCTGTAGCTGCGGCTCTCCACTGCCGTCCCGCCGTTTTCGCGAAACACGATTTCGTAGTCTATCACCTCCCATGAAGCAGATACCGAGAACGTGACCTTCCGTCCGCCATCGCTCTCCTTTCCGCCCGAGACGGGCACCTGCGAAATCGTTTCACTTCCCAACAGCCAGCCTTTGAACTTATATCCCGTGTAGGTAATGTCTGCTTCCACCGGCAGCGCGGGCCTTTCCGCATAGGTGTAGGTCACGGGGTTCGTGCCCGAATAGGTGCCGCCATTGAGATTATAAGTAAGAGTATACTCAATAGGTGTCCGGAAGGCATAAAAGGAGCGGTCGCCGATCGTGCCCGCCGCAATGGAAGCAGTTTCGTTCCCTTCCTCATCCTTCCAACATTCAAACACATACCCATCCTTGGCAGCAGGAGCGTCGAAAGATGCCAAGCCGCTTGATATGGTGTATTCCTTCTTCGCCGTAAGGGCATCCCCGTCGTAGAACGTCGCATAATAGGTCTTGTCTTTCCAATTCGCCTCCAC
>CAVIFD010000031.1:0-10025 GCA_963641545.1 bacterium
TTTCCACTTCAACACCGCTGGGCAACTCCAGCTTCATCAATGCATCAACTGTTTTAGCAGTCGAGCTATAGATATCTATCAATCTCTTGTAAGATGATACTTCGAACTGCTCGCGCGATTTCTTGTTTACGAACGTCGAGCGGTTCACCGTAAAGATACGTTTGTGTGTAGGCAGAGGAATCGGTCCGCTAACAACAGCACCCGTAGTCTTCACCGTCTTTACGATCTTCTCGGCAGATTTGTCCACCAACGAAAAATCGTAAGACTTTAATTTAATCCTGATCTTCTGGTTCATATTGTTATATGTGTTTCTAAATTATTTGATCAAATCAGCGCGTCCCTGAACTTCTGTCAACACCTGCTTAGCAATGGAAGAAGATACCTGAGCATAGTGAGAGAACTGCATTGAAGATGTTGCACGACCTGAAGTAATCGTACGCAAAGCCGTTACATATCCGAATGTCTCTGCCAGAGGCACCTTCGCCTTAACAACACGTGCTCCTGTGCGGCTTGTCTCCATTCCTTCCACCTGACCACGACGTTTGTTCAAGTCGCCGATAACATCACCCATGCTCTCTTCCGGGGTAACAACCTCCATCTGCATGATCGGCTCCATCAAAGCAGGACCTGCCTTCTCTGAAGCATTCTTGAACGCCTGAATAGCTGCTATCTCGAAAGACAACTGGTCAGAGTCAACCGGATGGAACGAACCGTCAATCAAGGTCACCTTCAGCTTATCCAGCGGATAACCTGCAAGCACACCGTTCTTCATTGCTTTCTCAAAACCTTTCTGAACAGAAGGAATAAACTCCTTAGGCACATTACCACCCTTCACCTCATCGATGAACTGCAACGTCCCTTCGAAGTCCTCGTCTGCCGGCTCAACGCGAACGATGATATCAGCAAACTTACCACGACCACCGGACTGCTTCTTGTAAACTTCGCGAAGCTCGACAGGCTTTGTGATGGCTTCCTTGTAAGTAACCTGAGGCTTACCCTGGTTACATTCCACCTTGAACTCACGGCGCAGACGATCGATGATAATATCCAAGTGAAGCTCACCCATACCACTGATCACCGTCTGACCGGTCTCCTCATTGGTCTGTACACGGAACGTAGGATCTTCTTCTGCCAGCTTAGCCAACCCCAAGCCCAACTTGTCGAGGTCTTTCTGTGTCTTCGGCTCCACAGCGATACCGATAACCGGATCGGGGAATTCCATCGACTCCAACGTAATCGGGTGTTCCTCGTCGCAAAGAGTATCGCCTGTGCGGATATCCTTGAAACCTACGCCTGCACCAATATCACCGCAACCGATCACTTCCATCGGATTCTGCTTGTTCGAGTGCATTTGGAACAGACGAGAGATACGCTCCTTCTTGCCCGAACGAGTATTGTAGACATACGAACCTGCCTGCAAAGAACCCGAATACACACGGAAGAAACACAGACGGCCCACATACGGGTCGGTTGCAATCTTGAATGCCAACGCAGTCAACGGCTCTTCAAACAACGGCTTACGCACAACCACCTTCTCCGGATCACGAGGATCAACACCCTCGATAGCTTCCGTGTCGGAAGGACTGGGCAGATATGCGCACACAGCATCCAGCAGTGTCTGAACGCCCTTGTTCTTGAACGACGAGCCACAGATCATCGGGTTAATCTTCATGGCAAGCGTCCCCTTACGGATCGCACTCTTTATCTCTTCCTCGGTGATGGTCGACGGATCGTCGAAATATTTCTCCATCAAAGTGTCATCGCACTCTGCAAGAATCTCCAGCATCTTGTCTCTCCACTCCTCAGCCTCAGCCTGAAGCTCTGCCGGAATATCTTCAACGGAATATTCGGCACCCATCGTCTCATCGTGCCAAAACACCGCCTTCATTTTTATCAAGTCAACAACGCCCTTGAATGTTTCTTCCGCACCGATAGGTATCTGTATTGCACACGGATTTGCACCCAACACGTCTTTAACCTGGCGAACCACCTCAAAGAAGTTCGCACCCGAACGGTCCATCTTGTTTACGTAACCGATTCTCGGCACATTGTATTTGTCCGCCTGACGCCACACCGTCTCCGACTGCGGCTCAACGCCACCAACCGCACAGAACGCAGCAACGGCACCATCCAAGATACGCAGCGAACGCTCTACCTCCACGGTAAAGTCCACGTGCCCCGGGGTGTCTATCAGGTTGATCTTATATTTCTCGTTGTTGTATTTCCAAAAAGTAGTCGTAGCAGCAGATGTGATAGTGATACCACGCTCCTGCTCCTGTTCCATCCAGTCCATCGTCGCAGCACCATCGTGCACCTCTCCTATCTTGTGGGTCAAGCCCGTATAGAAAAGGATACGCTCGGAAGTCGTTGTCTTCCCCGCATCGATGTGCGCCATGATACCGATGTTTCTCGTATACTTCAGTTGTTCGTCAGCTTTTGTTGCCATTTCTCTTTTTCCCTAATTTCTAAAGTTAAAATCTGAAGTGTGCGAACGCACGGTTAGCTTCAGCCATGCGGTGCATGTCTTCCTTCCTCTTGAACGCGCCACCCTGATTGTTGAACGCGTCAACAATCTCTGCAGACAGCTTGTCAGACATGGTTTTGCCACCACGCTTACGAGCAAAGATGATAAGATTTTTCATTGAAATTGATTCCTTGCGATCAGGACGGATCTCCGTAGGTACCTGAAACGTAGCCCCACCAACACGGCGCGACTTCACCTCGACCTGAGGAGTAATATTATCGAGCGCAGCTTTCCAAATCTCGAGAGCCGACATTTCCTCGTTCGGCAACTTTGCCTTAACGCTCTCCAAAGCGGAATAGAAAATTTCGAAGGCAATGTTCTTCTTGCCGTCATACATCAAATGGTTAACGAACCTCGTAACCTTCACATCACCGAAAACAGGATCCGGCAGGATCTGTCTTTTCTTTGGTTTTGCTTTCCTCATTTTGTTTCAAAAATTTCGTTTTTGTCTTTGGTTGCCTTTTTAATTTCGTCTTCAACGGCTCCACCGAACCATTTACTCAACCTTTATCTTAGCCTATCCAAATAACACAAACCGGTTTTAATACTTCATTTTTTAATTCTCAGTTTGAAAGGGCTTTACTTACTTCTTTCCTTTTGCCGCAGCACCTGCCTTAGGACGCTTCGCACCGTATTTCGAACGACGCTGTGTACGGCTGCTCACACCTGCGGTATCCAACGTACCACGCACAATGTGATAACGCACACCCGGAAGGTCTTTCACACGTCCGCCGCGCACCAACACAATCGAGTGCTCCTGAAGGTTGTGCCCTTCGCCGGGGATGTAGGAGTTCACCTCCTTGCCATTTGTCAAACGTACTCTCGCCACTTTACGCATTGCCGAGTTAGGCTTCTTGGGGGTCGTGGTGTACACACGCACACAAACGCCACGTCTCTGCGGACATGCATCCAACGCAGGCGATTTGCCCTTTACCACCAAAGTCTCCCTTCCTTTTCTAACTAATTGCTGAATTGTAGGCATTTCTTCTCTTCTTTTTTTTAACTTTGAATGTGTTATACTTATTATCTATTGTCTCCTTTTTCAAGCAACAAAGACGCGCAGTATTCACGCATAACCAACAAGTTACACGCACTATCCTGCACACTCTGCGCTAAAAACGGTGCGAATGTACGCATTTGTCCCCATCCGACACTGTGTTATATCATCTAAGTTCGTTTTATTTACCGATATTTAACACACGGGGCTCAACCGCCCATATCATCCCGCGCCACGATGCGGAGAGCGCGCAAGCCTCTTTCAAAGCATGTCATGGCGGATGAGAAGCTTTTGCACAGCGACAAAGGGTCGAAATCTCCCTGTTTGTGTCTTTGCGCCTGTTACAATTATGCTGTGAAACCGTCGCAGCGTCTTTGCCACCGTTACAATTATACTGTGAAACCGTCACAGAGTCTTTGCGCCCGTTACAATTGATGACGCGGAACGATCGCAGCTGTGGTAAAGGGTCGAAACCATTTGTTTTGGAGTTTTTACAGACATACAGAGGGAGGAAAAGCACTACTTTTGCCCGCCGAAACATAAAACAATGCATCAAAAAGAAATGAATGTAAAGGTCAAAGGATACGCTTTGGGCGCAATAGCAGCCGCGACGTACGGCATGAATCCGCTTTTTGCCTTACCACTGTATAAGGCGGGGATGGACCCCGACTCGGTACTTTTCTTCCGTTACCTCTTCGCCATCCCTGTGCTCGGTATCATGCTGAAGGCAAGGGGGAGGAGCTTCAGGATTGGGATGAAAGATGTGCCGGTGCTGATTGTGATGGGGCTGCTTGTTGCCTTCTCGTCGCTGGCACTATTTCTGAGCTACAACCACATGGCGGCGGGCATAGCGTCGACACTGCTGTTTGTCTACCCCATCATGGTTGCGGTGATCATGGCTGTCTGCTTCCATGAGAAGCTGACGCTACAGACCGTGCTGTGCATCCTGCTGGCACTCGTGGGTATCGGCATGCTCTATCGCACGGAGGGCGGCACGACGCTGAGCATGGTGGGAGTGCTGTTGGTGATGGGCTCGGCACTGTCGTATGCCATCTATCTTGTGGGAGTGAACCGCCCAGGGCTGAAAGATATGGCAACGCTGAAGGTGACGTTCTACGTATTGCTGTTCGGCGCGTCGCTCTTTCTTGTGCGTACCCGTTTCGGGCAGAGCCTGCACGTTGTGGACGACTGGTATCTCTGGGGCAATCTGCTTGCGCTGGCAGTCTTCCCTACAGCCATCTCGTTTCTGTGCACCACACAGGCAATACAATACATCGGCTCCACGCCGACAGCCATACTCGGTGCACTGGAGCCACTGACGGCAGTGTTCTTCGGCGTGACGGTGTTTGGCGAGAGTCTCACCCCGCGGGTCGTGTGTGGAATGGTGATGATAATCGTTGCCGTGACGCTGATCATTGCGGGCGGCAGTGTGACGAGCCATCTCATCCGTTTCCGAAAGCTGTTTCCCCGCCTGCCGTTCCGCCACAGAGGGAGCGCAGAGACGGAGGCGTAACCGTCATGGCGTTAATTTCTTTACATTTGTCGCGAATAAAAAACAAGAGAGCATGACGGAAAGCACGGAAAAGCGCGAGCACATATTGAGCCGTATTGACAGCCCCGAGGATCTGCGGAGGCTGCCACAGGAAGAGTTGGGCGAGGTGTGTGCGGAGCTGCGGCAATATATCATCGATGTTCTTTCAGAGAACCCTGGGCATCTCGGCGCAAGCCTGGGCACCGTGGAGCTGACCGTTGCGCTGCATTATGTATTCAACACACCGTACGACCGCATCGTGTGGGACGTGGGTCATCAGGCATACGGACATAAGATACTGACGGGCCGTCGCGAGGCTTTCCGCACGCTGCGTAAGCCGGGCGGCATAAGCGGCTTCCCCAATCCCGAGGAGAGCGAGTATGATGCATTTATTGCAGGGCATGCCTCCAACTCCATATCGGCAGCCATGGGCATGTCGGTGGCTTCGAAGCTGAAGGGGGAGACAGACCGTCACGTGATTGCCGTCATTGGCGACGGAGCCATGACGGGCGGACTGGCGTTCGAGGGTCTGAACAATGCGGCAGCCAACCCCAACAACCTGCTGATCATTCTCAACGACAACAATATGGCCATCGACAGCAGCGTGGGGGGATTGAGCCAGTATCTTGTGAACATCACCACCAGCCAGGCATACAACAAGATGCGATACGACGTGTATCGCGGACTGCGGAAGATGAAGCTCATCAACGACAGCCGCAGGGAGAACATACTGCGCTTCAACAACAGCCTGAAGGCTCTTCTCACGCAGCAGCACAACCTGTTCGAAGGTTTCAGCATACGCTATTTCGGACCTGTTGACGGTCACGACGTGGGATATATGATACGTGTGCTGAACGACATCAAGGACATGCAGGGTCCGAAGCTGCTGCACATCAAGACAAAGAAAGGCAAAGGCTTCAAGCCGGCAGAGGAGTCGGCAACGGAGTGGCACGCACCGGGGAGGTTCAACAAAGAGACGGGAGAGCGCATCACGAGCCACAGCCTCGACGAGCCGCAGCTCTATCAGGATGTGTTCGGACATACGCTTGTGGAGCTGGCAGAGAAAGACGAGAGGATAGTGGGCGTGACACCCGCCATGCCGACGGGCTGCTCGATGACATATATGATGAAGGCATTCCCGCAGCGGGCGTTCGACGTGGGCATTGCCGAGGGGCACTCGGTGACGTTCTCCGCAGGACTTGCCAAAGACGGGATGATACCGTTTTGCAACGTCTACTCGTCGTTCATGCAGAGGGCATACGACAATGTGATCCACGACGTGGCACTTCAGAAGCTGCACATGGTCATCTGCCTCGACCGCGCAGGGCTGGTGGGTGAAGACGGGGCTACGCATCACGGTGTGTTCGACCTGGCATATCTGCGCCCCATCCCCAACCTCACCATCGCATCACCTCTCGACGAGACAGACCTGAGAAACCTTATGTATACGGGATACAAGGAGGCGGCGGGGACGTTTGTGATACGTTACCCCCGCGGCAAGGGCGAGAAGAAAGATTGGAGATGCGAGATGCGGGTGCTCCCCATAGGCAGGGGGCACAAGATACGCGAAGGGAAAGACATTGCCCTCGTCAGCATAGGACCCATTGGCAACGAGGCGGAGAAGGCAATAGACATTGTGGAGAAAGAAGGCATAAGCGTGGCACACTATGACATGATATACCTCAAGCCCATCGACGAGGAGCTGCTCGACGAGATAGGACGGAGGTTCAAGAGTGTCGTGACGGTGGAGAACGGCGTGGTGTGTGGCGGACTGGGCTCTGCCGTCATCGAGTTTATGGCAGACAGAGGCTACACGCCGAGGGTGAAGCGCGTGGGTGTACCCGACAGGTTCATAGCACACGGAACGGTGGCAGAGCTTTACCGTCAGTGCGGCATGGATGCAGAGAGCATTGCCGAGGTGTTGCGAAGGATGACGGACAACCAAACAGAGAGGGAGAGATGAAGATTATCATTGCCGGAGCAGGGGAAGTGGGGACTCATCTTGCGAAGATGCTGTCGCAGGAGAAGCAGGACATCATCCTTATGGACCAGAACGAGGAACGCCTCAACTTCACGCATCACAACATGGAGATACTCCCCGTGGTGGGCAACCCCACGTCGATACGCGACCTTGAGGAAGCAGGCATACGCAAGACCGACCTGTTTGTCAGCGTCACGCCGGAGGAGACCACCAACATCGCAGCGAGCATCCTGGCGTCGAAGCTCGGGGCACGCAAGACCCTGGCGCGCATCAACAACTACGAATACCTTCTGCCCGGGAACAGGGAGCTGTTCGAAAAGCTGGGCATACACTCCATGATATATCCTGAGATGCTGGCAGCGAAAGAGATTGTGAGCGCGATACGCCGTCCGTGGACACGGCAGTATTGGGAGCTGTTCGGCGGCGCACTGATACTTATCGGCGTGAAGGTACGCGAAGGCTCACGGCTGGTGAACAAACAGCTGGCAGAGCTGCTCAACGAACAAAAGATCTATCACATCGTTGCCATCAAACGACCCTACGAAACGATCATCCCGCGAGGCACGGACTCCATCCTGCCCGGCGACATAGTGTTTTTCACGACAACGAAAGAACACGTCAGGGATGTGCAGATGCATGCAGGCAAGAAAAACCCCGAGGTGAAGAAGGTGTTTATCATGGGCGGCAGCCGCATTGCCATCCGCACCGGCCAATATCTGCCCGGAAACATACGCGTGAAGATCATCGAGCCGGACAAGGAGAAGAGCCACCGCATAGCCGAGGTTGTCCCAAGCAATGTGTTGATAATAAACGGCGACGGGCGCGACACGGAGCTGCTGATGCAGGAAGGCATAAAGGATGCGCAGGCGTTTGTTGCACTTACCGACAACTCGAGCACGAACATACTGGCATGCCTTGCAGCCAAACGCTTCGGCGTGTTCAAGACGGTTGCCCAGGTGGAGAACATCGACTACATACCCTTGGCAGAGAACATGGACATCGGCTCGGTGATAAACAAGAAGCTGATTGCCGCCAGCCATATCTACCGGTTCCTGCTCGATGCCGACGTGTCGAACGTGAAGTTCCTGACCTTTGCCAACGCCGATGTGGCAGAGCTGGTGGCACGCCCGGGCTCGAAGATAACTCGTGCAGAGGTGAAAGACCTTCACCTGCCGAAAGGTCTCACGCTTGGCGGACTGATACGCGACGGCGAGCCGATGATGATCAAGGGCGACACGAGGATACAGGCATACGACCATGTGGTGGTATTCAGTCTGGAGACGACCATGCGCAAGCTGGAGGAGTATTTTAATTAGTATGCTGCTGAATATACGTTTCATAGTGAAGATGCTGGGGATGATGTGCATCCTCGAGACGCTGTTCATGCTGACGGCTGCTGCCGTTGCCTTCATCTACGGGGGCGGCGACTTCTATCCTCTGATCCTGTCGTGCGGCATAATGTTCGGTGTCGGCGCGACGCTCTACGCCATAGGCTTTCATGCCAACGAATACACGACGGGCAGAAGAGAAGGTATGCTCACCGTCACCTTCGTGTGGATACTGCTCTCGCTGCTTGGGATGCTGCCTTTCTACATAGGAGGATACACCGACAACGTGACGGATGCTTTCTTCGAGACAATGTCAGGCTTCACCACCACAGGCGCAACCATATTCGCCGACATAGAGTCGCTGCCCCGAGGCATACTGTTTTGGCGCAGCCTGACGCAGTGGCAGGGCGGCATAGGCATGATTGTGTTTACCGTCGCGCTGATGCCTATCCTCGGAGGAGGGGCAACGCAGATGTTCAACGCCGAGACGCCGGGCATCACGCACGAGAGGTTTCGCCCGAGGGTGACGCAGGTGGCAAAACGCCTGTGGGGCGTGTATCTGTTTCTCACCGTGCTGCTGGCAGGTCTGCTCTGGGCAGGACCGATGGATCTCTACGACGCAGTGAACCACGCGCTGACAACACTCTCGACAGGAGGCTACTCAACGAAGAACGCGAGCATCGCATATTGGGACTCGGCATATGTGGAGGGCATCGTCACGGTGTTTATGTTCATCGGCGCAACAAACATCACACTGATATACTTCTGCATGAACGGAAAGGTGAAGAAGCTGCTGCGCGACGAGGAGTTTCGCTGGTTCTTTTGGTTCGTGGTGATAATGACAGGCGTGACAACATGTTGGATCATGTATCGCGGGTTCTGTTCCGACTTCCCGACAGCCATCCGCCGGGCATCGTTTCAGGTTGTCTCGCTTATCTCGACAAGCGGGTTTGCCACAGACAACTACATCCCCTGGGGACCGTTCTTCTGGATGCTTGCCCTGATACAGATGTTGATCTGCGGCTGCGCAGGGTCGACCAGCGGGGGGCTGAAGATGGAACGTTTCGTGGTCCTCACCAAGAGCTTGTTCAACGAATTCAAGAAGCAGACACATCCGCGTGCCGTCATTCCCGTGAGGATGGACTCGAGAACCGTGCCCGACGATGTTGTGCAGCGTGTGCTGGCTTTTGCCTTTGCGTATATGTCGCTTGTCGTCATCAGCCCTCTTGTGTTGATGTTGGGCGGACTCGGGTTCGAGGAATCGATAGGTGCAGCCGTCTCCGCCATAAGCAATGTCGGTCCGGCACTTGGCAGCTTGGGACCGCTTGACAACTTCTCCGAAGTCTCCGCCCTGTCGAAATGGTTCCTTTCTTTCCTGATGATGACGGGACGACTGGAGATATTCACCGTGCTGACACTGCTTGTCCCGGGCTTTTGGAAACAATAAAATTGCTATCGAAGAAGGCAAGGGCTAACCCTTTTGCCCAAAAGGGCTGGCCCATTCGGGCAAAAGGGCTAGCCCTCCCGAAAAAGGGAGTATCGGTACTTTCACCAAAAAGTATCGGTTCTTTTGCCCGAAAGTATCGGTACTCCCGAAAAATCGAACCGATTCAATTGAGTGATTGAACCGATTCAATTGGGCGATTTAACCGATAAACAATAAA
>CAVIFD010000032.1:0-9925 GCA_963641545.1 bacterium
TCGCGATCAACGCCTATTCTCATTAACAAAAGTGCACATTGATCGCGATCAACGCGTGTATTCATTAACAAAAGGGTCTATTGATCGCGATCAACGCCTTCTTTTTTCTCGGAGGAGTCACAAATCGCGACGGGAGGGGTCTTTTACGGAGGGGTTTGGCTGTCTCGAAATAATGGGCGACCTTCGCGAGCGGAAAAACGAGGCGAATGACCGGCGAAGGATTCAACATACTGCTTATTGTGATGACGGCGATTGCCGCCATCGTCTTTGTTGCCCTCTACTTCGTGGAGGCGGGATACGGCATGCTGTTCGACAAGAAATGGGGCTTTTCCATCCCTAACAAAGTCGCGTGGATGTGCATGGAAGCCCCTGTCTTCTTCGTGATGCTCGCGATGTGGGCAGGGTCGGAACGGAGGTTCGACACCGTCCCGCTGCTGATGTTCCTCTTCTTCGAGCTGCATTACCTGCAACGCTCGTTCATCTTCCCCCTGCTTATGAAAGGGAAAAGCCGCATGCCGGCAGGCATCATGGCGATGGGGATGGTGTTCAACCTGATAAACGGATACATCCAGGGCGAGTGGATATTCCGCCTTGCCCCCGAGGGCATGTATTCCGTCGACTGGCTGACGACGCCGCAATTCATCCTTGGAACGTTGGTGTTCTTCTGCGGCATGGGCATCAACCTGCATGCAGACCACGTTGTGCGCCATCTGCGCCAACCCGGCGACACGAAGCATTACCTTCCGCGGGGAGGGATGTTCGAGTATGTCACCTCGGCAAACTACTTCGGCGAATTGGTGGAATGGTGCGGCTTTGCCATCCTGACATGGAGCGCGAGCGGGGCATTGTTTGCCTGGTGGACGTTTGCCAACCTTGTGCCGCGCTCCAATGCGATATGGCATAAATACCGTGCGATGTTCGGCGACGCAGTGGGGCAAAGGAAACGTATCATCCCGTTCATCTACTGACATAACTTCTCACAAACATAAAACCGTTTTATCATGGATAAAAAAGACTCTGTGCTGTTTACACCTGCAAGTATAGGTCCGCTCACTCTTCGCAACCGCACGATCCGTGCTGCCGCGTTCGAGAGCATGTGCCCGGGGAATGCCCCGTCGGAGATGCTGTATAACTATCACACATCCGTTGCAAGAGGCGGGATAGGCATGACCACGTTGGCATACGCCGCCGTGACGCAGAGCGGACTGTCGTTCGAGCGTCAGCTGTGGCTGCGTCCGGAGATCATCCCCGGGCTGAGGAAGATAACGGATGCCATCCACCGCGAGGGGGCTGCCGCCTCCATACAGATAGGGCATTGCGGCAACATGTCGCACCGGAGCATCTGCGGGTGTACGCCCATCTCCGCCTCCACGGGGTTCAACATCTACTCCCCCACCCTCGTCCGCGGGATGAGGCAGTCGGAGATAGCCGCCATGGCAAAGGCATACGGCAAGGCTGTCACGCTTGCCCGCGAAGCCGGCATGGATGCCGTAGAGGTGCATGCAGGTCACGGCTATCTTATCAGCCAGTTTCTCTCGCCCTACACCAACCATCGCAAAGACGAATACGGCGGGAGCCTCAAGAACCGCATGCGCTTCATGAAGATGTGTATGGAAGAGGTGATGCAGGCTGCGGGAAGCGATATGGCTGTGCTCGTGAAGATGAACATGCGCGACGGCTTCAAGGGCGGCATGGAGACGGACGAGACACTGGAGGTTGCCCGCACGTTGCAGGACGAATGCGGGGCACATGCACTGATACTCAGCGGAGGGTTCGTGAGCCGCGCCCCGATGTATGTCATGCGCGGGGCAATGCCCATACGTACGCTGACACATTACATGCCGATGGGATGGCTGCCCGTGGGCGTACGTCTGGCAGGGAGGATGATGATACCCACAGTGCCGTTCCAGGAAGCATACTTCCTGGAGGATGCCTTGAAGTTCAGGAAGGCACTCACGATGCCGCTCGTGTATGTCGGCGGACTTGTCTCGAGGGAGAAGATAGACGAGGTGCTGGGCTGCGGCTTCGAGTTTGTCAGCATGGCACGTGCACTCATCAACGACCCTGCGTTTGTCAACCACATGCGCGACGGCGGCGAGAAGACGCGCTGCGACTGCGGACACAGCAACTACTGCATTGCCCGCATGTATTCGATAGAGATGGCTTGCCACAGACACGTGCAGGATCTGCCGAAGAGCATCGTAAAGGAAATCGAACACCTGGAATACAAATAATATGGAAAAGGAAACAGCCATCATCACCGGAGCCGACGGCGGCATGGGGCAGGAGATAACCTTGGCTCTCGCAAAAGAAGGCTTCCGCATCATCATGGCATGCAAAGACCCCGTGAAAGCACAGCCCGTATGCGAACGCATTCGTAAGGAGAGCGGCAACGACGGGATAGAAGTCCGCGAGATAGACCTCACCTCGCTCGCCTCCGTCCGCGCGTTTGCCGAAAAGATACTCTCGGAAGGCAGACCCATAAGCCGGCTGATGAACAACGCAGGGCTGCTGACCACCCGCATGCGCCCGACGGAAGACGGCTTGGAGCCTATCGTCAGCGTGAATTATGTCGGAGCATACCTGCTCACACGCCTGCTGCTCCCCCTGATGGGAGAAGGGACGAGGATTGTCAACACCGTGTCGTGCACCTACGCCGTAGGAAAGATCGAGCGCGACTTCTTCACCAAAGGGAAGAACGGACGCTTCAACCGCATATCCGTATATGCCAACACCAAGCTGGCACTCTTGCTCTTCACGCGCGAGCTTGCCATGAGGGTAAAGGGACGGGGCATCACGGTCAATGCCGCAGACCCGGGCGTTGTCAACACCAAGATCATCCGCCTGGATGCATGGTTCGACCCCCTCACCGATATTCTTTTCCGTCCTTTCATTCGCACGCCGCGCCAGGGGGCTGCCACAGCCATACACCTTGCCCTCTCCGACGAGGCACGCAGGGTGACGGGCTGCTGCTATGCAAGCTGCAAAGAGAAGAAGCTGTCCGAACGCATAGCCCGTCACCCCGCGCAAGGCAAACTGTGGGACGACACGGAGACGCTGCTCCGCTCGCGGGGACTTTTGTGATGTACATATATATAATAGGTATATGAACAACGGCAGTAACGGCTTGTATCACCTTGTGGCATTCATCACGGTTGCCATCTGGGGCACCACCTTCGTGTCGACCAAGGTTCTTATGCTCAACGGGCTCTCGCCTGCCGTGATATTCACCCTGAGGTTTGTCATTGCCTATGTGCTGATGCTCTGCCTCAACCACAAACGGATCTTTTCCGACACATGGAAAGACGAGCTGAAGATGATACTCCTTGGCATCACCGGCGGCTCGCTCTATTTCCTCAGCGAGAACGAGGCGATGAACTTCACCACCACAACCAACACCTCGCTCATTGTCTGCTCGTGCCCTCTGTTTGCCACACTGCTCGACAGGATTGTCTACCGCAGCTCGTCGCGCATCAGCGTGCTTCAGCTGACGGGGTCGCTGCTGGCTTTTGCCGGCATGATCGTCGTCGTGCTCAACGGCAGGTTCGTGCTTCGCCTCTCTCCCGTGGGCGATGCGCTGGCTTTCACTGCCTGTATGTGCTGGGCGGTCTATTCACTGCTGATGAAGTCCGTGAGCGGCAGCTACAGCGCAGCCTTCATCACGCGTAAGGTGTTTTTCTACGGCGTGCTGACAATCCTGCCCTACTACATCTTCTTTCCCGGCATGCCGCCGGCGGAGACGCTCGTCAAGCCGCAGGTCGCAGGCAACCTCCTGTTTCTCGGATGCCTTGCCTCCATGGGGTGCTTCCTGACGTGGAACCGGTGCATCGCCCGTCTCGGAGCGGTGAAGGCAACCAACTGGGTTTACTTCAATCCCATCACCACGATGATTTTCGCCTCGCTGATTTTAGGCGAGAAGATAACGCACTTCTTCCTCTTCGGCGCAGCCTGCATCCTCATCGGGATGTATCTCGCCAACAAAACCACGAAAAAAAGACTGAGGAGGCTGTTTTTTTCTTAGAACTGCAGAAATATTTGTTCGTATTGATAAAAGCCTTACATTTGCCGCGCTTTTGAGCCCGTACGTGTGATGGGAAATTAGGAAGCAACAAACTAATTTTGAGTAACACAAAAGATTAAAGAGATGAAGACATTTCAATTGGAAGGAAAAGGCAGAGAGGTAGCAGCTACTTCAGCCGATCAGAAAAGAGCTTTGAAAGCTATGCGTAAGAACCGGGAGATTCCTGCGGTGTTGTACGGTGGCGAGAAAGTTGTGCATTTTGCTGTGACTGCCGAGAGCGTTCGCAAGCTGGTGTACACGCCTGAGATCTTCGTTGTCGAGCTTAACATCGACGGTGCGAAAACGATGGCAATCGTAAAAGAGATACAGTTCCAGCCGGTGACCGACGAAATCCTGCACATGGACTTCCTCGAGGTATCGGAGAAGAAGCCGGTGGTGATGGAGGTTCCGGTTGTTTTGGAAGGTCACGCCGAAGGTGTGAAAGCCGGTGGTAAGCTGACCTTGCGTATGAGAAAGCTGAAAGTGAAGGCTGTCTACACGCAGATCCCCGAGAAGCTGGTGATCAACGTTGACAACCTGGGCTTGGGCAAGACGATGCAGGTAGGCGCGTTGAGCTTCGACGGTCTCGAGCTGATGAATGCAAAGAACGCTGTTGTATGCGCTGTACAGTTGACTCGTGCAGCACGTGGTGCACAGGCAGCTGCCGCAGCTTCGAAATAATGGGTACCCGTAAGGGGACACGTTTCTATAAGATAGAATTTTTTTTCATAGTTAAGGTTTTGATTCGGGGGAGAGAGTTCGTGAGAATGCTCTCCCCCACTTTTATTATCTCGTAAAGACAAATGAAATATCTGATAGCAGGACTTGGAAACATAGGTTCCGAATACTACGGGACGCGGCATAATATCGGTTTCCGCGTGGTGAATGCCTTGACGGAGGATGCAGGCGCGGCGTTCACGGAAGAGCGTTACGGGGCAGTAGCCCGTATGAGGGTAAAAAACTGCGAGCTGGTGGTGCTCAAGCCGAACACGTTTATGAACCTCAGCGGAAATGCCGTGCGCTACTGGCTGCAGAGAGAGAACATACCGGTGGAGAACCTGCTGGTGGTGGTTGACGACCTTGCCCTCCCCTTCGGCACGCTGCGCCTCAAGCCAAAAGGCAGCGATGCGGGTCACAACGGGCTGAAGAACATACAGCAGATGCTCGGGACTGAGGTGTACAGCCGTCTGCGCTTCGGCATAGGCAACGACTTTCCGCGCGGCGGACAGATAGACTTCGTGCTCGGCAAGTTCCCACCCGAAGAGGTCGCCGCGATGCCCGACAAGCTGAAGCGGGCGATAGAGATCATCAAGAGCTTCTGCCTGGCAGGGGTACAGATAACGATGAACCAGTACAACAACAAACCGTAACGAGATGGAAGAGGTAAGGATAGACAAATGGATGTGGGCAACGCGCATCTTCAAGACCCGCACGATAGCTGCGGAGGCATGCAAGAAAAGCAGGGTGATGATAGGCGGCGTCAGCGTGAAGCCTTCGCGCATGATTAAGGCGGGCGAGGTGATACAGGTGCGCAAGCCGCCTGTGACATTCTCGTTTAAGGTGCTGGCACTGACGGAACGCCGCATGGGTGCCAAGTTGGTGCCCGAATACATGGAAAACGTTACAACGCCGGACCAGTATGAGATACTTGAGATGAACAAGATCTCCGGCTTCGTGGACCGCGCCCGAGGGTTGGGCCGTCCGACAAAGAAAGACCGCCGCGAGCTGGAGCAGTTTACCGACCCCGCAGGCGACGGCTTCGACTTTGATTTCGATTTCGACGACGAAGATTAGTACGTTGTGTTCTGCGGGTTCCAGTTTGCCCAGCCCGTAGTCCAGTCGTTCGTCCCGTCGAAAGCTCCCTTATACGATACTTTATTGAAGAAGCTGTCAGACAAAGCTGAGTCGGAGAAGTCCGCACCACCAATCTTATCCGTCACCACAGACGTATAGTCGGCATCACGGGCAATGATGTCGTTGCTCGAGGCGTACACTGTGTTGTTTAGGTCTGCCGTCTCGAAATAGCTCTCACTTGCATCGTCTTTGAAGTTCTTCCACATACCGGCAAAGATCACGTTCTTCACCGTAGCCTTCTCGTTAGCCGACTGGAGATACAAGCCATAAGGCCAACCGGCAAATACCGAGTTGTATACATTCAGAGCCGAGTTGCGGCGAATATGCATGGCAGCTTGGAATTGTCCGCCCTTTGCGCCGTTGGCTGCATCATCAGTTGTATAGAGGATTTCGCTCTCAGCCTTTCCGGCAGACTCGCCATAGAACGGACCAATCAATGTCACGTTAGAGAATATCGGGTTTGTCAGCGGCTCATTACCCGAACCGTTGGCATCGTTGTCAGACTCAAAGCCGTTCGACTTGGAGGTGTCTGCCACCTTCGGATCGCGTACGCCAAGCAGAAACTGTAGCTTACCGCTATAGCCATAGTCCGTATCAAACTCATCGTCCCAACCCTTGTAGGCAATCAGGTGACGGGCATTCACCGTACCGCCAAACCATTCGAAGGAGTCGTCGCCACAGTAAGAAACCTGTACATATTCTATCGTTGTGCCACGACCCACACCGCCGCAGGTCAAGCCGTTTATTTCCTTGTTTGGCTCCAGCGGATAGCCGGCAAACTCTATACGCACATACTTCACGATACCCGAGTTGTCTTCGGGGTCACTGCCACCATAGACAGTGCGCGGTCCGCCTTCTATCTGCGGCGCATTGGCATTCACCGGCGCATTGCCACACAGAATCAATCCGCCCCAATCGCCATAGTCGCGCTCTCCGACAGCCTGATTGGAAGTGAAGACAATGGGTTTATCTGCCGTCCCCTCGGCAATGATCTTTGCACCCGGCTCAACGATAAGCGAACCTTTCGTCGCCTTCTCGCCCTTGACAACCGTGCCCGGCTCGATGGTCAGCGTCACGCCTTTGGTCACATACACGAAACCTCTGAGCAGGTTGTTGTCTGCCGCCTTCAGGGTCATATCCGAGGTGATCTCACCTTCCAACACAACGTCGCCACCCTCATCCGTAGGCACGTCAGGCTCGGGATCGTCACCACTGCATGCTACACATCCAAACACCGTGGCAATACACAAAAGAGCTGCCACACCTTTCAAAAAGAACTTGTTCATGATTAAACTGATTTAGTTTGTATAAGTGATATTTCGATTAAAACTTGACCGTAGCCCCAACGTTGAGAGTCACCCCCTGACGATAGCTGCGCACCGGCTGCTCCACTTCGCGCTTTGCTCCTGTGGCATCTGTCAGCTTCAGGAATTGTTTGTATTCGACCTTCGAGTTGAGCAAGTCCTTGATGCCGGCTTTCAGCTCCACGTATCTGCCCAACGTCTTCGTGAAACTCAGGTCAAGAGAGTTGCGCGGCATCTCGTAGATATCCGGAATGTCGTCGTTGGGGTTCTGCGCCGGCACACCCACTGTCTCGATACGTTTGCCGGCACGGTTGTAGAGGACAGATGCCGACAGCCCTTTATCGTCGCTCTGATAGAACAGCCCCATGTTGATGAGGTAAGGCGACTGCCCCTGCATGGCACGGTCGCGCTCGAAAGAGCCTTCGGGGAAATACACCTTGCTGTGGATATACGCGCCGTTGAACACGAGGCTGAGACCCTTCAGACCAACGAAGTCGAGATGTTTCTTTACGTCCACCTCCACGCCGAACGCCTTAGCACGCTCGGCATTGTGATAGGTATACTGCAAGCCCGAACCCGCCTCGCGGTAGGTCTGCTCGATAGGGTCGGCAAAGTGTTTATAGAAAGCACCGATGCTCACCGTCTCGCCCTGCGAGGGATAAAGCTCGTAGCGCAGGTCCACATTGTTGACATACGCATTCTTCAGATCCACATTTCCGGTGATATTGGCATCGAGGGCAAAGTCGTAGTACACATACGGGACAACCTCACGAAACTCCGGACGGTTGACCGAACGTCCATACGCCACCCTCACCTGCTGTTTCTCCGTCAGGTTGTACGCAACATTGAGGGACGGAAAAAACTCCGTTGAGCTTTGGTCGAGGTGCACAGGCTTGATACCGTCAGACTCGTAGCCGTCGAGCTTCAGGCGGTAGTATTCCATACGGATGCCGACACTCGCACTTAGCTTCTCGCCGTAGCTCAGCTTCGAGGACACATAGGCAGCCCCGAGAAGATTGTCCGACGTATAGTTGTCGCTCTTGTTCGTGCTCTCCTTCATGTATATGCGGTCGGCAGAGATATTGTTGTCGGAGAAGATCACGCTGTAGTCCCACTCGGCAAAGCGGTTGTATCCGTTCCCAAGCAGGTTGTACACAAAGCGGCGTGCACCGAAGTCGCGCGTCTTGTACTCGCCGTAGATGCCGGCGTTCAACACAGGCTTGAAAAGTTCCGACACCGTGAATGTATGTCCGTAGTTCGTCCCGAGGGAGAGACTGTTGTCCGCAAGATCCTGATAATAGCGCGTCGGGTCGGACACGTAGTACTTTTCTTCGCCCTCCGAGCTGCGCAGCAGCGACTTCACCACCTTACGGTTCGGTTCCTTGTAAGCTGCATAGGCATAGCCTGCCGTCCAGTCCAACTTGTCGGCATCATCGTGCCATTTATGTTCGCCGCTCAACTGGGCGGCATAGGTGGTTCTCCCCGTGTACAGAGACTCCCATTTATGGACGTTCTCTTCCGAATAATAGTCCGTGCCCTGACGTTGCGTGAGAGACGACGTGCCGCGCTGACTGAAGAAGTTATGAAGCTCTATTTTGCTATTCTCCCTTATGAAAGACCAATTAAACAATGCTCCCATTTTGGTCGTGTTCCTATACAACACATCGTCGTACTTATAACGATAAGACGAATGGTTGTTCGTCATGTCGTAGGAGAGGTAGTTGTTGTTCTTCTGTTCCGAGTAGTCGTATCCCGTGCTGTAGTTCACGTTGGTGACATTCCCTATCCTCCAGTCGCCAAGATCGAACAATCGGTTCATGGTAAGGCTCAGCTTCTGCTCCGGAAGGGCTGTGAAGCGGCGTATGCCCCATCCCGTGTTCACCCTCCGGGTAAATGCTGCGGCTTCCGAGGCACTGACATTATTCAGATGTGAAGGCGCGTCGGAAGGCAACACGCGCCGAGCGGCACCGAAACCAAGATAGTCGGCTGCATATCCTTCACTCAGACGGAAACCACGGAAGGTGGCATTCGTGTTAAAACCCATCTGATACGACACGTTAAAGGTGTTCCCTTCCGGTACGTTCTTCGTCCGTAGGCGCACAAAACCGCCCGAGAAGTCGGCAGGGAGCTCTGCCGACGGACTCTTACAGACCATCATATTGTCGATAAGCGACGAGGGCAACACGTCGAAAGAGAAGGCACGGCTGTCTGTCTCGCTCGACGGCGTGGTGGCATTGTTGAGCCACACGTTATTATAACGCTGTGCCAATCCGCGCACCACAATGAATCGGTCGTCCACGATGGTGATACCCGGAATACGTCGAAGAACCTCGGCAGCGTCGCTATCCTGCGTCTTACTTATTTGCTGGGCAGATATTCCATTTGCCACAGGGAGGCTCTCGCGGACAATGTTGAGCACGGCATTCTCCGTCCCCAACTTCCTTTGTGCCACGACCACCACATCCTGCAGCTGAACGTCGGCATCCACCATCTCGATGCTCACGACAGCTTCCCGACCGGCTTCCACCGCCACATCTTTTATGTTTTGCGTCCGGTAAGACACATACGACGAAACCAGTGCGTACCTCCCTGGCTCCACGCTCTCGATACGGAAGTTGCCGTCCATGTCGGTGACGGCTCCTATTGTGGTCCCTTCGATAACAACCGTCGCACCAATCAGCGGCTCCTTCAGCTTGGCATCTATCAC
>CAVIFD010000033.1:0-9904 GCA_963641545.1 bacterium
CGAAACCATTTCCGGAGCGTCGGAGAGACTTTCGACCGCCGTCGAAACCATTTCCGGAGCGTCGGAGAGACTTTCGACCGCGGCAGAAACCATTTCCGGAGTGTCGGAGAGACTTTCGACTGCCGTCGAAACCATTTCCGGAGTGTCGGAGAGACTTTCGACCGCCGTCGAAATCATTTCCGGAGTGTCGGAGAGACTTTCGACCGCGGCAGAAACTTTCCACCGCCTTTTCATCCTTGTTCCGGCGCAGGCGGCAGGTGACTTCGTGTGGAAGAAATCGCTATTTTTGCCCGCCGAAAACATATATTCCATGGATGGTAAAGTAAAACTGCATGTAGAAGGGATTAAGAACAATCGCGACAGCTCGGGAACGTACACCTTGATGCTGGTGGAGAACGAGGGCATGCGTGGACTGTCGATTGTCATAGGTCTGTCCGAGGCGCAGGCTATTGCGGTGGCGATGGAGAACATCACGCTCCCGCGACCCATCACTCCCGATTTGTTTGTGGCCTTTGCGAAGGTTATGGACGTGAAGATAAATGAGGTCTTCATCAGCAGGTTCGAGGGTGGGATATTCTATTCCGAGATAGTGCTTCGCCGCGGCGACGATGTCATACGTCTCGACTCGCGGACATCGGATGCCGTGTCCATTGCCCTGCGTGTGGGGTGCGACATATACACGACGGACGAGATACTGACGGAAAACGACGAGGAGGAAGAAGAGCTTGACCTGCCGTTCGGCAAGGAAAGGGACGACGATAAGGTGTACAACAGACTGCCGTTTATCAAAGATATAGAAGACATAGAAGACGAGGAGGAACTGCAGGAATGGCTTGCCGACCTGGGCGACGATGAGCTGGAGATGCGGCTCGACGAGGCGGTTGTCGACGAGAACTATGAACATGCCAAGGTGTATAAAGACGAGATATGCCGTCGCAAAAACAAGGGTAAAAGGAAATGACGGAAGGTGTGATGAGTGTTGAGTCGGTGCTGCGCGGACTGCCGGGTGTGGCTGTTGTCCTGGCTGTGGCATACGCCATGAGTCGCGATCGCAAGCATATCGACTGGCGGTTGGTGGGTGGCGGACTGATCATTCAGCTGCTGTTCGCGCTGGCAGTGCTCTATGTACCCTTCGTCGGGACTGCCCTTGAATGGATAGGCAGGGCTTTCGTGCGGCTTATGGATTTCACCGAGGCAGGCGTAGGCTTCCTGCTGGGGCGGTATGCCTCGAAGAGCGGCGGTTTCGTGTTTCTGATACACTCGTTGCCGGTGGTGATATTCTTCTCGGCACTTGTGTCGCTCTTCTATCATTGGGGAATTATCCGGCGCGTGGTGGGAGCCTTCTCGTGGGTGCTGAGGAAGTTTATGAACGTGTCCGGACCGGAGGGGTTGGTCACCTCCGCCAATGTGTTCCTGGGCATGATGGAAGCTCCCGTGATGATAAAGAACTACCTGCCGAAGATGAACCGCTCGGAGATGTTCCTTGTGATGGTGTCGGGGATGGGCACGATAGCCGGGACGGTGATGGCAACGTATATAGGTATGCTCTCGGGTGGCGACCCTGCCGCACGCGTGCTGTTTGCAAAGCATCTTATCTCAGCCTCGATAATGGCTGCCCCGGGGGCAATAGTGATGGCAAAGATGATATGTCCGCAGACCGAAGAGGTGACAAGCCATGCCGTCGGCACTGAGAACGGACAGCGGCATTCGACGGCACTCGACGCGCTGGCAGCCGGCACCTCCACAGGCATACGTCTTATGGTCAACATCGCAGCCATGCTGCTTGTCTTCATTGCCCTCGTAGCCTTTGCCAACTACCTGCTCGAAGGTCTTGTCGGACGTTACACGGGGCTGAACGAGTGGATAGCGTCGGCAACAGACGGACGTGCGACGGGGTTGACGTTCCAGTTCATCCTCGGGGTGGTGCTTGCCCCGTTCATGTGGCTGATAGGTGTGCCGTCGCCCGATATCATGCTGGTAGGCTCGCTGCTCGGGGAGAAGACGGTGCTCAACGAGTTCGTCGCCTACTTCCAGCTGCAGGAGTGGAAAGATGCCGGCATGTTTGTCTACAATAAATCCATACTGATGTCTACATATATATTGTGCGGCTTCGCCAACATCTCGTCCGTCGGGATGCTGATAGGGGGATTGGGCGTGCTTGCTCCGGAAAAGAAAGAGATGGTGACAAGCCTCGGCTTCCCCTCGATGATTGCCGGAGGGTTGGTGTCGGTCCTTTCCGCAACGATGATAGGGATGATACTCGGTTAAATGTTTTTCTTAAGATGCAGATATTCTACACACCCGACATTGCCGTGCGGCAGGAGCTGCCGGAAGAAGAGGCAGGGCATTGCATCCGCGTGCTTCGTCTTACGGAGGGCGACGAGGTGATGCTTACCGACGGGCAGGGTTTCTTCTACCGTGCCGTCATACGTCGTGCGCACCATAAACACTGCGAGGTGGAGGTCGTCAAGCGTTGGGCGCAGCCGAAACCGTGGCAGTTCGGTTTGCACATTGCCGTGGCTCCCACGAAGAACATGGACCGCATGGAGTGGTTCGTCGAGAAAGCTACGGAGATAGGTATAGATTCCGTCACCTGTCTCAACTGCCGCTTCTCGGAGCGGAGGGAGGTGAAGACAGCCCGTCTGGAGAAGATCATGGTGAGCGCGATGAAGCAGTCGCAAAAGGCAACGCTGCCTGCGCTCAGCGGCATGACGGACTTTGCGGCATTCGTGAAGCAGCCATTCGACGGCAGGAAGTTCATAGCCCACTGCGAGGAGGCGGACAAGAAGCTGCTCACGCAGCTCTACCGCCCGCATGAGAATGCTCTTGTCATGATTGGTCCGGAGGGGGATTTCTCTTCGGAAGAGATTGCGATGGCTCTCGGCGAGGGCTTCGAGCCTGTCTCGCTTGGCGAAAGCCGCCTCCGCACGGAGACAGCTGCCTTGGTTGCCTGCCACACCATCCACGTCATCAACCGGCTGCCGTAGCCATCCGCCGCGCCATCACCACAGGGCAACCTTCCTCCCCATCCCGAAGTCGAGGGAGGCAGAGCCGAACCCCAAAGCTCTGAACACGCGGCTTATGGTCGGGAGCGTGATAACGCACTTGCCGTTCTCTATCTTGGATATTTGCGACTTCTTCACGCCGACCCTCACTCCCAGCTCTTCCTGCGTGAGGTGCTGCTTGAGGCGTTCAGCCTTGATGGCTTCCCCTATATAGTAAGCCTGAAGGTCTTCCTTGAGCCTGGCTTCCATGGCATCCCGTTCCGGAGTACCCACTTCCCCCCATACTTTGTCTACTATCTCGCTGAGCGGTGTCAAGTTCATCTTTGCCATAACAATCTATCTTTTATTGTTGAAATATTCTTTTCTTATTGCTTCCGCCTTGGCTATCTCCTTCTTGGGCGTTTTCTGTGTCTTCTTCACCATACCATGAGTGACAACGATTAACGCTCCTATTTCTTTGTCCCAAAAGGCAAACATACGATAACATATACCGTCAATAGTGTCCGCAGTTCCCAAATCTCGGTATTCTCCAATTTCTTGAAGAGCTCGCTGTTGACTTCTCCTCCCTCAATCCTAAGAAGGTTGTAAGTGATTTTCCTTTGCACTTTCTCAGGTAAGGAAAACATGAACTCCTCTGCTGCATCCATAAACGTTATTCCAATTCTATATCCACTCATAGGTCGTAGGTTTTGTGATTACCGCCGCGAAGATACTGCAAGGTTTCCACGTAGGCAAACCCGTGGGGGAGGGCTGTTGGCTTTTATGCCACTCTCACGTGGGGCTTATCCGGAGATATTTCCGTACGTTTGCCCCGCGAAAAACAACAGACATACAATAATCGACATGGCAGACGACAAGAAAATCATTTTCTCGATGGTTGGCGTGAGCAAGATGTTCCCGCCGCAGAAGCAAGTATTGAAGAATATCTACCTATCTTTTTTCTATGGTGCCAAGATCGGCATCATCGGTCTGAACGGTTCCGGTAAATCCACCCTGCTGAAGATTATCGCAGGTATTGAAAAGGAATATCAGGGTGAGGTGGTGTTCTCGCCCGGCTATTCGGTGGGTTACCTTGAGCAAGACCCCAAGCTGGAAGCCGGCAAGACGGTGAAAGAGATTGTGCAGGAAGGCGTGCAGGACATTGTGGACACGCTAAGGGAATACGAAGAGGTAAACGAGCGGTTCGGCGACCCCGAGGTGCTGGAAGACCCCGACAAGATGGATGCGCTGATTGCCCGCCAGGCTGAGTTGCAGGACAAGATTGATGCCACGGATGCGTGGAACCTCGACAGCCGCCTTGAGCGTGCCATGGATGCACTGCGCTGTCCGCCCGAAGATCAGACGGTGGATACCCTCTCGGGAGGTGAACGCCGCCGCGTTGCCCTTTGCCGCCTGTTGCTCAGTCAGCCCGATGTGTTGCTGCTCGACGAGCCTACCAACCATTTGGATGCCGAGTCCATCGACTGGCTGGAGCAACATCTCCGGCAGTATGCCGGCACGGTGATCTGCATCACACACGACCGTTACTTCCTCGACCATGTGGCAGGCTGGATTCTCGAGCTCGACCGCGGCGAGGGTATCCCTTGGAAAGGCAACTACTCCTCGTGGCTCGATCAGAAGACACGGCGCATGGCGCAGGAAGAGAAGCAGGCAAGCAAACGCCGCAAGACGCTGGAGCGCGAGCTGGAGTGGATCAACATGGCTCCCAAAGCACGTCAGGCAAAAGGCAAGGCGCGCCTTAACTCATACGAGGCACTGCTCAACGAAGACCAGAAAGAGCGCGAGTCGAAGCTGGAGATATTTATCCCCAACGGCCCGCGGCTTGGCAATAAGGTGATAGAGGCGCAGCATGTGGCAAAGGCTTTCGGCGACAAGCTGCTGTTCGACGACCTCAACTTCATGCTGCCCCCGAACGGTATCGTCGGGGTCATAGGTCCGAACGGTGCCGGCAAAACGACGCTGTTTAAGATGATCATGGGGCAGGAGAGCATCGACAAGGGTACGTTTGAGGTGGGCGAGACAGTGAAGATAGGCTACGCCGACCAGACGCATAAAGATATAGACCCGAAGAAGACGGTCTATCAGGTTGTCTCCGGCGGACAGGAGTTTATCCGTGTGGGAGGAAAGGAGATCAACTCGCGTGCTTACCTCTCGCGGTTCAACTTCGCGGGAGCCGACCAGGAGAAGCTCTGCGGAGTGTTGTCCGGCGGAGAGCGCAACCGCCTGCACCTGGCTCTCACGCTGAAAGCCGAAGCCAACGTGCTGCTGCTCGACGAGCCTACCAACGACATCGACGTGAACACGCTGCGTGCACTGGAGGAAGGGCTGGAGAACTTTGCCGGCTGTGCCGTCGTCGTATCCCACGACCGTTGGTTCCTCGACCGTATATGTACTCACATCCTCTCTTTCGAAGGCGATTCGAACGTTGTTTTCTACGAGGGGACATATTCGGAATACGAAGAGTATAAGCGTAAGCAGGGTGGCGACATTGCTCCCAAGCGCGTGCGTTACCGTAAGCTCACCCTCGACTAATCTTTTAATACACTATACAGACATGAAAAGAAGAATCTTAAGTGTGGCGGCTGCCGTAGCCGCATTCATCTGTCTCTGTGGCGTGGCAAACGCTCAGAAGACTGTCAAGCTGTTTAACGGGAAGGATCTCTCGAACTGGAACTTTGTTGTCGACAAAAATGCTGTCCCTGCCGAGCAGGTCTATTCCGTGGGCGAGGGTGTGATCAAGATCAAGGGGCAACCTTTCGGGTATATGTACACGAAGGAGAAATACAGCAACTACACCCTTCACGTTGAATGGCGTTGGCCCAACGGCGCGGAGGGAGCCAACAGCGGTATCTTCCTGCTTATTGCCGAGCCTAAGAACCCGTTCCCCAATGGTGTGGAGTGTCAGCTTCATGCCGGCGACGCAGGCGACTTCGTGCTCCTTGGCGGTTCGGACCTCCTGCAGTATCAGGGGTTGCCCCGTCCGGCGTTCCCTGTCGTGAAGAAGAACGCTCCTAGCAGCGAGAAGCCCGCCGGCGAATGGAACGAAGCCAACATCTACGTGAAGGACGGCAAGATCAACGTTTACATCAACGGCGTTTACCAGAACACGGGATGGAACAAGCAGAAGGACGGCTACATCGGTCTTCAGAGCGAAGGCAAGGAAGTGGAGTTTCGCAACGTGACGCTCACTCCGTGGTGATTTGAAAGTGAAAAGCTCTGCTTGGAAAGAAAGAGACTGCTCTCACCGTAGGGTAGCCTCTTTTTTATGCCGTCGAGCCCGCTCTCTTGTCCGATACACGACTGCATGAAGCTGTTGAGCCTGCTCTCTTGTCCGATACACGACTGCATGGACCTGTCGAGCCCGCTCTTTTGCCATTACAAAGACTGCATAGGGCTGCCGAGCGCGCTCTTTTGCCTAATACAAGACTGCATGGGGCTGTTGAGCCCGCTCTTTTGCCATTACAAGGACTGCATGGACCTGCCGAGCCCGCTCTTTTGCCGTTACAAGGACTGCATGGACCTGCCGAGCCCGCTCTTTTGCCATTACAAGGACTGCATGGACCTGTTGGTATGAGTCTGCGAAAGTTGACAAGTTAGTCAGTAATATAACCGGAAATCTGACAAGTTAAATCAGGATATGACATGCGATAGGGCAGCCCCCGAAAAACATATATGTTTCGAGCTTAAAACATGCATGTTTTGCAGTCAAAACATATACCTTTTGACTTCAAAACATATATGTTTTTTTTCGTCGGGCTATGTGTCGGTTGAGAAAAACTTTCTACATTTGCGCCGCGTTAGAGTGAAAAAGGTTGGTTCCGTAGCTCAGCTGGATAGAGCAACGCCCTTCTAAGGCGTGGGTCGAGCGTTCGAATCGCTCCGGAATCACATTCATTTCTTCAGCCACCTATCCAACCACTCGAAGAAGGTACGTTGCCAAAGCACACCGTTTTGCGGTTTCAGCACCCAGTGGTTCTCGTCAGGATAGATCAGCAGTTCGGCAGGCACTCCGCGAAGCACAGCAGCATTGAAAGCAGCCATTCCTTGACCGGCAAGGATTCGGTAGTCTTTTTCGCCATGGATGCAGAGGATCGGCGTGTCCCATTTGTCGACGAAGCGGTGCGGCGAGTTGGCAAACGTGCGTTGAGCCACGGGGTTGTTCTTTTCCCAATAGGCACCGCCCATGTCCCAGTTGGCAAACCACATCTCTTCCGTCTCCAGGTATTGCATCTCCATGTTGAATATGCCGTCGTGGGCAATGAATGCCTTGAAGCGCTTGTCGTGATGACCTGCCAGCCAATACACGGAGAAGCCACCGAAACTTGCGCCCACGCAACCCAACCTGTCGCTATCCACATACGGCTCTTTCGCCATATTGTCGATAGCCGTGAAGTAGTCTTTCATGCACTGACCGCCATAGTCGCCACTCACCGCTTCGTTCCACTCCATGCCGAAGCCGGGGAGACCGCGACGGTTGGGTGCTACTATTATATAATCGTTGGCTGCCATGATCTGAAAGTTCCAGCGATAAGACCAAAACTGGCTGACCGGACTTTGCGGACCGCCTTCGCAGAAAAGCAACGTCGGGTATTTCTTGTTCGGGTCGAAGTGGGGCGGATAGATCACCCATGTGAGCATCTGCTTGCCGTCGGTCGTTGTCATCCATCGTCCCTCAACCTTTCCCATCTCAAGTTGGTCGTAGATGTGTTTGTTTTCGGTAGTCAGCTGAGCCACCTTACCACCGTCTGCAAGGTCGATGGAATAGATCTCGTCGCCCATACTCATCGAGTGACGCTTTGCAATCAGTTTGTTTTCACCCACGGCGCAGACAGTGTCGTAGTCGTACATGCCGTCGGTCAGGCGGGTCAGTTTGCCACCATCTTCCAAATCAATCTTATATATGTGCGACTCGCCATGCCATACGCCGGTGAAGAAGATCGCACGTGCATCGGAGCTCCAGCAGAAGCCGTCGACATTGGAATCGAACGCTTTGCTGACGAAAGTCTTTTCTCCTGTTGCAAGATTCATCACCATCAGGCGGTTTTGGTCTGCTTCGTAGCCTTCGCGCTCCATGCTTTGCCAAGCGATGTATTTGCCGTCGGGCGAATACTGCGGATTGGTGTCGTAGCCCATCATGCCTTCACTTATGTTCGTGGTCGTGCGGGTGTTCAGGTCGTACACATAGATGTCGGAGTTGGTGGAGAGGGCATATTCTTTTCCTGTCTTCTTACGGCAGGTGTATGCAATCTTGTCGGAAGACGTGTTCCATGCCAGCTGCTCCATTCCGCCAAAGGGCTTCATCGGTGATTCGAACGGTTCGCCCTCGAGCAAATCCACGGCAGCGCCAATCTTATCCCCGTCGAAGTCTGCAACGAACGGATGCGGAGCCGTTGTCACCCACTCATCCCAATGCTTATACATCAGGTCGGTGACTATAACACCTGTAGCTTTGTCCAGATCCGGATATTTGTCTTTCGTGCTCGGCACGGTCTTCACCTCGGAGACGAACAGCACCTTCTTTTCGTCGGGAGAGAAGGCAAACCCTTCGATGTTGCCGTCGTAGTGCGACAGCTGCCGACGCTCCGTGCCGTCGGGGTTCATCTCCCAAAGCTGTCTGCTGCCGCTCTCGCCCGAGAGGAAAGCTATCTTCCTGCCGCCCTTTATCCACGCAGCCTCGCTCTCGGAGAAAGACGAGTGTGTGATCTGTCTGTTTTCCGAGCCATCGATATTCATGACAAACACCTCTCGGTTGCTGCTGTTGAGCGGCACACTGTAATACGCCACGGTGTAGACCACCTTCTTTCCGTCGGGCGAGACATTCATTCCGCCGATACGCCCCATGGCCCAAAGAGCCTCGGGGGTCATCCTTTTGCCTGCGATTTCTATCTCCGAGCGTCCGATAACTCCCTTTGTGTCTTCTGTCTTCTTCATTTCCTGATTACAACCGCCAATCAACACGGATGTTGCCATAACCATTGTTACAATCGATTTATTCATGCTCCCTGTCACAATATATTCCGTTTTGCGTGCGAAATTAGTAAATATAATTCATACCTTTGCGCAACTAATTTAAGAGCTAAACAGTTATGGATAAGATTTTGTTATTTGGAGCCGCAATAAGCATGGTTTTGGCATTCGGCTCGTGCAAACCTAAACAGAGTGCTTACAAGGCTGCTTACGAGCAGGCAAAGGTGAAAGAGTCAACAGCTCCCGTTGAAGCGGTTGAAGAAGACGAGGAAGTTGTTGAGGAGGTAACTCCGGTTTCCAAGCCGCGCACTTCGAATGCATCGACTCGTTCGGAAAGAATCAGCGCCGCACAGGGAGAGGATGCGAATCGTTTGAAACGTTACAGCGTTGTTATTGGTAGTTTCAAGAACAAGACAAACGCTTACTCGTTGAAGAAGCGCATGGAGAACGAAGGCTACCACGCTGTGTTGGGTGAGAACGAGCAGGGTATGTTGCGCGTGATTGTTGCCAGCTACAACGACAAGGCGGACGCTGCCGACAGCCGTGACGCAATAAAAGCAAAATATGCTCCCGACTTTCAGGATGCATGGTTGCTGGAAAGACAATATTAGAGCACTTAGTTTTTAAAGTTTATTATAAAGTTAGGGGGGATTGGTTGAGAAACCGATTCCCTTTTTTTACACACAACAAGTTGTCAGAAAATATGAAGTTGATAGACAAATCGCTGCTCGACGAGACGAGCGCGAAGGCGGTGCAATCACCGCGCCTTCGTATGAATCATAATTTCCACCGTGAGCTGAGCGATCCGGTGAACCGCCTGCTGAATGCCATGGAGCCGGGGAGTTACATTCGTCCGCACCGCCATCTGAATCCCGACAAGGACGAGATATTCCTGTTGCTGCGGGGTAGGGTGGCTCTGTTTACTTTCGACG
>CAVIFD010000034.1:0-9791 GCA_963641545.1 bacterium
GTGCCGAGGTTGCGGTTGTTTACCCCCAGCATATTGATGTGCGGGTTGAGGTACTCAAGCTCTTCCTCATTGTGTATCTCGAGCAGTGTCTCAAGGCACAGGGTATGTGCCAGCTCCGCCAAATCCGAACATTGCGCGGGTGTGAGGCAGGCGGCAATAAGAAGCACTGCGTCGGCTCCCATGACCCGCGCCTGATAGATCTGGTATTCGTCGATGATGAAGTCTTTCCTCAGCAGCGGGAGAGCGACGCTGCGGCGCGCCGTGCAGAGGTCGCCGAGTGAGCCGCCGAAAAACTGCGCATCGGTGAGCACGGAGCATGCCGAGGCACCTGCCTTTTCGTATGCCGTCACAATGTCTTTCACTGCCGCCTCGGGATGCAGCCATCCTTTCGAGGGGCTTTTGCGTTTGAACTCGGCGATGATGCCCGAAGGCGACGCAGAGAGGGAGGTGCGCATTGAACATGTCTCGCGCTCCAACCGTTCCCCTCCGAGGGCAAGCAACGTGCGGAGGCTTACTGCCCGCTTCTGATGCTCCACCTCAAGGCGTTTGTTGGCAACTATTTCCTGCAATATGTCTTTCATCGTGCGTCAGCTGTTTAATGATAGGAACTTTTTCAGCGTCGCAAGGGCCTTGCCGCCTTCCAAGGATTCGCGTGCCTCGGCAATGCAGCTGTCTATCGTCTTCTCCGGACATATCACGCGGATGGCAAAGGCTGAGTTGGCAATCACGCAGTTCTTCTGAGCCGGCGTTGCCGTGCCTTCCAAGACGCGGTCGAAGATGCGGGCAGCCTCTTCTGCAGTCTGCCCTCCGTCGAGGTCTGCCTCCGCTGCGCGGGGGAAGCCCAGCATCTCCGGTGTGTAGAGCTTCTCCTTCTCCGGCATGGAGACCTTAAACTCTGCCGTGAGTGATATCTCGTCGTATCCGTCGAGGCTGTGGACAACGGCAAAGCGCGTCCCGCTCTCCTGATATGTGTAGCTGTACAATCTGAGCAGCGGCAGGTTGTACACTCCCAACAGCTGATAGGTGGGTATCACCGGATTGACCAGCGGACCGAGCATATTGAAGAAGCTGCGAACCCCGAGGCTTTTGCGCACCGGCGCGACAGCCTTTAGCGCGGGGTTGAACAGCGGGGCATGAAGGTATGCGATGCGACAGTGGTCCATGCTGCGGCGCAGATGGTCCGTGTCGTTTGTGAACTTCACGCCGTGTTGCTCCATCACGTTGCTTGCGCCGCTGACGGAGGTTGCCCCGTAGTTGCCGTGCTTCACCACGTTGTAGCCTGCCCCTGCCACTACGAAGCATGATGCCGTGCTTATGTTGAACGTGTTCTTGCCGTCGCCTCCCGTCCCGACGATGTCTATCGGCTTGTAGTCCGAGAGGTCTACCGGCACACGCATCTCGAGCAACGCCTCGCGGAAGCCGCTAAGCTCCTCCACGGAGATGTTGCGCATGAGGTAGACGGTGATGAGACTGGCAATCTGCGAGTCGTTATACTGCCCTGCGGCTATGTTCTGAAGTATCCTGCGGGCTTCGTCGCGCCCGAGGTAACGGTGTTCGAATAATCTGTACAGTATGTCTTTCATAACTCTTTCGTTGTTTGGTAATCTTTCAGCCAGTTTGCGATAATGGTTTTCCCTTTCGGTGTCAGCACGGACTCGGGATGAAACTGTATGCCCCGCACGTCGTATGTGCGGTGGCGAAGTGCCATGATCTGTCTTTCTTCCATGTCCTCGGCAGTTATCTCCAGGCAGTCGGGGAAGCCTTCCCTCGACACGACCCACGAATGATAACGCCCTGCGCGGAAGCCCGTTTCAAGCCCTGCGAACAGAGAGTCATCTGCCGTCACCCTTATGTCCGAACACTCGCCGTGATGCACCTCTGTGAGATTTACCAGCTTTGCCCCGAAAGCCTCGCCTATGGCTTGCTCGCCAAGGCAAACGCCAAGGATGCTCTTTGTCGGAGCATAGCGACGGATAAGCGGAAGCAGTATGCCTGCCTCCCGGGGGATACCCGGACCGGGCGAAAGGAGTATCTTGTCAAAACGGTCCACCTCTTCAAGCGAAATTTTGTCGTTACGGTGCACCTCTGTGTCTGCACCCAGTTCCTTCAGTATGTGCAGCAGATTGTAGGTGAAGGAATCGTAGTTGTCTAAAAGCAATATCTTGTCCATAATGTATTCAGTTCTTTAGTTCTTCTGCCAGGGTGATCGCCTTCTTCAGCGCACCCAGCTTGTTGTTTACTTCCTGCAGCTCCCGCTCGTCGTTGCTTCTTGCCACGATGCCTGCGCCTGCCTGATAATACAGCACATTGCCACGGCTCACAAACGTGCGGATGGTGATGGCCTGGTTGAGGTCGCCGTTCATGCCTATGAACCCTATGCACCCTCCGTAGGCTCCACGGTTATGCCGTTCGATCTCGGTGATGAGCTGCATGGCTCGTACCTTCGGTGCTCCGCTGAGTGTCCCTGCGGGGAAGGTGTCGATATAGGTCTTCACCGGATTGCTGTCATCGTTTATCTCACCACTGACGCGTGAGACGAGGTGGATCACATGACTGTAGTATTGCACCTCCTTGTAGAAGTCCACATGCACATCGTGGGCATTCCGGCTCAGGTCGTTGCGTGCAAGGTCCACCAGCATCACGTGCTCGGCATTCTCTTTCGGATCTGTCAGCAGGGCTTCCGTGCGCTGTTTATCGATGGCTACGTTGCCCGTGCGGAAGGCAGTGCCCGCAATGGGGTCGATGCTTGCATGGTTGTTTGTTACCTTGCAGTGCGTCTCCGGCGAAGAACCGAAGATGCGGAAGCCTCCGAAGTCGAAATAAAACAGATAAGGCGAAGGGTTGATGCTTCTCAGTGCGCGATACACTTTGAAGTCGTCGCCCTTGAACGGTTGCTCGAAGCGTCGGCTGAGCACAATCTGGAACACATCGCCGCGCAGACAATGCCTTATGCCTTCGCGCACCGAGGCTTTGTATTCCTCGTCGGTGATGGGCGAAGTCTCCGGTCCCACTGCCATGAAGTTGTAGGAAGCATAGTTGCGGTTCCCGATCATTGCCTCTATCTCCTGAAGATTGCTCTCCTCGTCATCCCCGAGTAGTTCGACAAGCGTCAGTTCGTTTCTGAAATGATCGAACACAAGGAGGTACTTATATAATATGTACAGCATATCCGGAGCGTCGTTCTCTTTGTGATGGACTTCCGTCACGGGGATGTTCTCGAAATAACGGACGGCATCGAACGCCGTGTATCCGAACAGTCCGCAGACATTACTCTCCTTTCCTTCGATGCTGAAACGCCCAAGGAAAGCGTTCATCGCATCAGCCACGCTAAGGCTCTCGCCCAGCGGCACAACCTCGCGACTTCCGTCGGGGAAAGCCGCCGTACATTCGCCTCCGTTTATGCCGATGCTTGCCATCGGGCGGAGGGCAATGAACGAGAGGCTGTTCTCGCCACCGTGGAAATCGGAGCTCTCGAGCAGTGCCGACTCGGGATAGATGTCGCGCACTTTAAGGTATATGCTTACGGGCGTATGCAGATCGCCCGGCACCTGTTTACTTATTGTCTTGAAATGATAGTTCTTCATCGCTCGCTTATTATGTCTTTATATTTGATGTATGTGTCCATATCCTTATCGCCGCGTCCCGAGACGGTCAGCACCACCACATCCTCCGGCTTGAAACGAATCTTGCGGAGAGCACCGAGAGCGTGCGCACTCTCCAAGGCAGGAATGATGCCTTCCAAGCGTGTCAGCTCGAAGGCTGCCTCAAGAGCTTCGTCATCGTTGACAGCCAAGACGGATGCCCTGTGTGTGGCAGAAAGGTTGGCGTGGATCGGTCCGATGCCCGGGTAATCCAGTCCGGCAGAGATGGAGTAGGGCTCTTCTATCTGTCCGTCCTCGTTCTGCATCACCAATGTCCGCGCTCCGTGTATGATGCCTTTCTTCCCGAGCCGGATGGTGGCTGCGCTTCTTCCTGAGCAGATCCCTTCGCCTCCGGCTTCCGCCAGCACAATCTTCACTCGTTCGTCGTCCACGTAATGATATATCGTCCCTGCGGCGTTGCTGCCACCTCCGACACAGGCAATGAGATAGTCGGGATAATCCCGTCCTTCCTTTTCCATCAGCTGTTTCTTTATCTCTTCGCTTATGACCGACTGCAGGCGTGCCACCATGTCGGGATAAGGGTGCGGACCAACGGTCGAACCTATGATATAATACGTGTCGGAGGGATGGCAACACCAGTCGCGTATGGCTTCGTTCGTCGCATCCTTCAGCGTCATGTTACCCGATGTGACCGGCACAACCTTTGCGCCGAGCATCTCCATCTTCTGCACATTGATATGCTGGCGTTCCACATCCGTCTTTCCCATATAGACAACACACTCCATATCCATCAGCGCACAGACGGTGGCAGTTGCCACGCCGTGTTGCCCTGCTCCCGTCTCGGCAATGATACGCGTCTTGCCCATGCGCTGAGCCAAAAGGATCTGCCCGATGGTGTTGTTGATCTTATGTGCACCGGTATGGTTGAGGTCTTCCCTTTTGAGGTATATCTTGCAGCCATACCGTTTGCTCAGCCTTCCGGCAAGGTAAAGAGGGGAGGGGCGACCCACATAATCGCGAAGCAATCCGTAGAACTCCCGTTTGAAGCTCTCGCTCTCCAACACTTTCAGATAAGTGTTCTGCAAATCTTCCACACACCGATGAAGAATCTCGGGGACGAAAGCCCCGCCAAACTCACCATAATAACCGTTCTCATCAACTTGATACGTTCTCATCTTTCCATTCTTTTCCGTTTCAATTATACTTCATGTAAAGCCACAAAAAAAAGGTCTACCGCAATCACCTGCGGCAGACCCTCCAAACTATTAAAATTTACGTTATGGGAAATTAGTCAATCTCTAAGTAAAACATAGGTGCTGCGCTTGCGACTGCTTGAGTAGTAAGAGAGCGCCACCACCAAAATGTATTTACTGTAAAAGTCATTTTTCTCTTTTTTCTTCGTTTACGGCGGCAAATGTAGGGCATTATTTCATACGCGGTGAGCATTTCGTTGTTTTTTTCGCAAAAAAATATCTGCCGGGAACTTTCTACTTTTGCGCGATGAAAATGACGGACGAGCTTCGGGCGTTTATAAAGGAACATGCGGGGGACGATTTGACGCGTCTTCTGCTTGCGGCATCCCGTTATCCTTCGATTGATGTTCCCTTTGCGGCAGACCAGATTGCTGCCCGAAGGCAGATACGCGACAAACTCCCTTCATGGTATGCTTGCGACGAGCTGCTGTTTCCTTCGAAGCTGTCCGCAGAGCAATGCTCGTCCGAGCAGACAGCCCTTTATAAACAACGTCTCGTGGGAAAGGACGAGACGCTTTGCGACTTGACAGGCGGACTGGGTGTCGACACGTATTACTTCTCCCGCCGCGCGCGTCATGTCTGCTACATCGAGCGTTTCCCTTTGTATTGCGAGGCGGCGCGGCACAACTTCTCCGTCTTGGGGGCGGACAACATATCCGTCACAGAGGGTGATTGCACGGAGCTTGTCCACGGTCTGCCCCGGACGGATGTCTTTTACATCGACCCTGCCCGCCGCGGAGGGGCAGGGCAGCGCGTCTATGCGTTGACGGACTGCGAGCCTGACCTGCCGGCACTCTTGCCCGATTTGCTCCGACATGCCACACGGGTTATTGCCAAGCTGTCGCCTATGGCAGATATACGGCAGACCGTCGCTTTGCTGCCGGGGACAAGGGTGGTGCACGTTCTCTCGGTAAAGAACGAATGCAAGGAGCTGCTGTTCGTCGTGGGACGTGATGACGCGCCTGCGCAGCCAACGATCTGCTGCGTCAACCATGACGGCAGCGGCAGGGAAGAGACCTTCTCTTTCACGCAGGAAGAAGAACACGCCGCACACGTGCAGACGGCAGACCATGTCGGAGGGTTTCTCTACGAACCTAATGCTTCCATTCTGAAAGCCGGAGCTTTCAAGTGCGTCGCCGCGCGTTTCTCTGTGGAGAAGCTGCACGTGAGCAGCCATCTGTACACTTCCGACAGCCGTATCGAGAGCTTCCCGGGCAGATGCTTCGTCACGGAGGCTGTCTATCCCTTCTCCGGAAAGATGTGTAAAACCCTGTCCGGGGAAATCCCTCGGGCAAACATAACTGTGCGTAACTTCCCCTTGTCCGTAGAAGAGCTGCGCAGGCGGACGAAGATTGCCGACGGGGGAGATGTCTATCTCTTTGCAACGACACTTGCCGACGGCTCCAAGGTCATTGTCCGATGCCGCAAGCCATAGCGTCGGCAGCTGTGGTTTACGGGTTATGCGGTTTTTGTGTAGTTTTGCCCGCGAATTTGAAAAGAGCAAATCATCTCTCTGGCGTGAATCGTTATTTCATCTACTTGAGATATAATGGCAAGAGCTTCTGCGGATGGCAGAGGCAGCCCAACGGCATTGCCGTGCAGCAATGCTTGGAGGAGGCGTTGAGCACGTTGCTCCGTCGCGAGACTTCTGTCGTCGGAGCAGGGCGCACGGATGCAGGGGTGCATGCCAGGCTGATGGCGGCACATTTCGACACTGAAGAGCCACTCGTCGACGCGGCTTTCCTTGCAGGGAAGCTGAACCGCCTGCTTTCAAAAGACATTGCCGTCGATCGCATCGTGAGGGTCAAGCCGGAGGCGCATGCCCGCTTCGATGCCACGTCGCGTACATACAGGTATTACGTCACCTTGCGGAAAGACCCGTTCAATCACGACTTTGTCTGCAGGCTGAGCGGTGCGCCGGATTTCGGGATGATGAACCTGGCATGTAAGGTGCTGTTCGACTACACGGACTTCACCAGCTTCAGCAAGCTGCATACGGATGTGAAGACGAACAACTGCCGCATCTATCAAGCCGAATGGACCGAGGAAGGCGACGTGTGGGTGTTTACCGTGAAGGCGGACCGCTTCCTTCGCAACATGGTGCGGGCAATAGTGGGCACGTTGCTCGAAGTGGGAAGAAAGAGGCTGACGGTCGACGGTTTCCGAGAGGTGATAGAGGCAAAAGACAGATGCCGAGCAGGGGTGTCGGTTCCCGGGCACGCGCTTTTCCTGGAAGACATAACTTATCCCGAGGATATCTTCGACGTGGAGTGATACTTAAATACAGAGCATTGTCATGTGGGTTGCGTTAGCATTTGTGTCGGCATTCCTGTTGGGATGTTATGAGGTGAGCAAGAAGGTGTCCTTAGACGGGAACGCCGTCATTCCGGTGTTGTTTCTTAACACGCTGATAAGCACACTTATCTTCGTCCCGTTCATCCTGCTGTCGTACTGTACCGACGTGCTCGACGGCGGGATGTTTTACGTGCCGCGTGTATCCTTTGCCACACATATGGCAGTATTGATCAAGGCTGTCATCGTGCTCTCGTCGTGGATCTCCGGCTATTTCGCATTGAAGCACCTGCCGCTCACCATCACCGGACCCATCAAGGCAACGCAGCCGGTGCTCACGCTTGTCGGCGCAATGATTGTTTTCGGCGAACGGCTGAACCTCTATCAGTGGATCGGCGTGCTGCTCTCCGTCGCCTCGTTTTATATGCTTTCCTCTTCGGGGAAGAAGGAGGGGATAAACTTCACGCACAACAAATGGATCTTCCTTACGGTCGTATCCATCATCATGGGAGCCGTCAGCGGATTGTACGACAAGTATCTCATGGGGAGCATGGATGTGATGACGGTGCAGGTATGGTTCAACGTATACCAATGTCTGATCATGCTGCCCATCCTGCTGCTCCTGTGGTATCCGCAGCGGAAAAAGAGCACGCCGTTCGTATGGCATTGGAACATCGTCATGATCTCCGTCTTCCTTATCATTGCCGACTGGATATACTTCTACGCTCTCAGCATCCCGGGCTCGATGATATCCATCGTGTCTATGATACGCCGCAGCAATGTGCTGGTCACGTTCGTCTTCGGCGCGCTTCTCTTCCACGAAAAAAACCTGAAGAACAAGGCTGTGGATCTGTTCCTTGTTCTGCTCGGAATGATATTTCTATATTTGGGAACTAAATAAAAACGATGATATGAAACGACTTGTTTTCTTTATGACGGTTTGCTCGCTTGCCTTCGGAGCGAAGGCGCAGGATGTGGATGCCTTGTTTGTCGCCATGCCCGACGGCGGTATTCCTCAGCTGGAGAGTGCCTGGCGCAAGGACCTGGTCGACTTGTACAACTCCGGCAAGGAGGCGCGGCTGAAGAACACGATGAACGGCTTTTCCACGCTGAAGAAAATGACGCAGGACTATCTCCTCCTGCAGGTGACGGATCGGAGCACGATAGAGATCAAGCTGCTGCCGCTGGTGAACAACACGAAGGTGATCTGCATGGTGAAGACCGTGTGTGCTCCGGTGGCAGACAGCCGCGTGGAGTTCTTCACCACCGAATGGGAGCCGTTGGATGCCTCGGATATGTTCGTGCCCGTTGCTGCCGATTGGTTCATCAAAGAGGATGCGGACAGGAACAGCGTCGCCTTTCTCGATGCTGCGTCGCATTTGGATATGGACTTGATGGAGTATCGCCTAAGCCCCGACAGCCTGACGCTGACCGCGACGTACACAACCCCGCAATATCTCAGCAGCGAGGACCGAAAGTGCGTGGCACCTTTCCTCAAGGAGTCTCCGAAGGTCTATGTGTGGGACAAACATCATTTCAAGTAATAGCGCGGGAGCCCGTTGATCGCGACGGGCAGCTTCCGGCGCATCGGGAAATGACAAGATTCACGCGAATCCTGCTTCAGCGCGTCGGGAAATGACAAGATTCATGCGAATCTTCCTTCAGCGCGTTCGGAAATGACAAGATTCGTGCGCTGGCACCATTCCTCCGCTGTCATTGGGGCTTAATCCGGCCAATTCCATTTCGATGCTTCTTCTTCACTCATTATCTCGATGAAACAATATGTCTGCACGAGATACCATATATTAACATCATTCGGCCATTTCTTCTTTTCTGCATATTCCTCTTTCACTCCAAACACTTTCCCTCTGAACTTGACTCTCAAACCCTCTATCATCAGCTTACTCATCGCTTCATTATCTGTGTAAGCGATATAATAACGATTTCTCCAGATATCTTCAATGTAGACTTCCGTTTGTCCTGTGGGGGTCGATTCCCCTGTCAACCTCATGGTTCCTACCTCATCTTTCCATGTTATGTAATCGCCGACTCCTATCCTATCTAATGGAGGAAAGTCCATTATACCATCGTCATTTTTATTGCAACAAGAAAAAACGAATAATACCGCCCCTGTCATCAGCAGCAATACGAAATAGAATAAATTGTTTGTTTTCATGACATTTGATTATTTGTTACGGTGAAAAATAATGTTAGTGGTTCTCTTCCTAAAAAAGGATGTATCAAGAGAGGATTTAATGACTAACTGTAAAATATCTCACGTTATCACAGAAATTATAGTCATTCCCACCTGTCTGACTTGATGACGCGACATCATAACTACGTGCTCTATATACGTCAAAGACGTGACTTTCAAAATATCCATTCTGATATCCATCCCATCCCCAATTAATATGGTTTAGACATGTCCTATTTGTGCCGAGTTCTTGATATATAACCCAATTTTCACCATCATACGTGCACATCATACGGTGTAATGCTTTTGTATAATGGCAACCATCAATAACCCAAGCGTGCCCAGAACTACTACCACTAACAACACCTCCCATGAATATTAGTTTGTCTTGAGCCAATTTGTTTGCCAAAGTATAGCCAGCATCAGGGTCGTATGCATTATCATTTATTC
>CAVIFD010000035.1:0-9760 GCA_963641545.1 bacterium
GGATAGAGATCCGGATTTTCAGCCCTGAGCTGAGCGTAATTGTTGATCAAATCTTCCGAATAGATCGAATGCGGCGACGATGCCCCGTCGTTGTATGCCAACTCATTCAGACCTTTCATCCATTGAACGGCATTGGCAAACTGCGGCTTCGTTGTCGGCGTGTTGATACCATATTCCCCGTTATACGAAAGATGGAATTCCTTGTTTTTGGCACGTTTGGTGGTAACCAATATAACACCTGCCGCAGCACGCGATCCGTAAATAGCTGCAGAAGCGGCATCCTTCAAAACCTGAATATCTTTCACATCCTCGGGGGCGATTTCTGTAAGAGACCCCGGTACTCCATCCACAATCACCAACGGGTCGTTTGTCGACATGGTCGTGACACCACGCACGCGGATGGTTGCTCCGGCAGACGGGTCACCGCTGCCACGGGTGATCTGTACACCTGCCATCTGTCCCTGCATCTGAGTGGAAAGCTGCGGAGTGCCTTTCATTCTCAGCTTATCGCCACCCAAAGAAGACGTAGAGCCGGTAAGGTCCATCTTCCTCGCCGTACCGTAACCGATGACAACCACTTCTTCGAGGGCCTGGGAGTCTTCGGAGAGGTTGATTTGGAACTTCGTCTTGCCGCTAACGGCGATTTCCTGCTCCTTATACCCGATATACGAAACGACAAGCACCGCATCGGGGGCAACGTCTAACGTGAAGTTACCTTCCGCGTCGGTTATCGTTCCGTTTGTCGTACCTTTTTCCACAACGTTGGCTCCGGCGATGGGACCGAGTTCATCTTTCACCCCACCCACTACGGTTTTCCGGCCTTTTTGTTGTGAAACGCCTGCAACCTTCGGCGAGAGGACGATGTATGAACCTTCGATCTTGTAGGAAACATCGTCGCCGAACAAGTCTTGCAGGACTTCTTGCAATGAGGAGTCTTCGGCTTTCACCGAGACATTTCGGTTTACATTTACATCGTTGCTGTAAATGAACAATAAATTAGTTTGGCTCTCAATGTCGCTGAGGATATTCTCCAAACGGACATTGTCTTTGTTGAGTGTGACGCGTATGCTCTGCGAACTTACCGTCTCTGCCTGCACGCACATGGCACAGGATAGGAAGAACACCGACGCCATCTTAAAGACGCGCGACACTCCGATTTCTCTTTTCTTCATCATTGTGTTTATTAAATCTTGATATTAGACAAAAAACTATTCTCTCATTTCGGGCTCGATCGTGCCCGTGGTACAAACTGTTCCTTTCCTCTACTTCATAGGCTGTATGTGTTGATTGTTTTTATCGTATTCTGATTTCCGTATCGTCGCCGCGCTCGAAGGCGAAACGGGCATCCTGTTGCAAGGCTCTCAGCATCTGCTCCACGCCGTCGGATATGCGAAACTTACCGCTGCAGACATAGTCGTCGAGCCGGCTTCCTTCGATGATGATACGCACATCGAAACACTTCTCCAGCTTTGCCATCAGGTCGCGGAACTTTATGTTCTTAAAAATTATCAGCCCTTCCCGCCAGCTGTATTGGCTGAGGTCGGTAAGGGGCGCAACGGTCAGCTTCCCGCCACGGAGGGTGACCTTGCTGTTCGGCTTCAAGACCACCGGACGGTCGGGACTCGTCTTGTCGGTGACCTTCACGCTTCCCCGAATGAGGGCTGTGGAAAACTCATTCTCGCTGTATGCCTCCACGTCGAACTCCGTCCCCAGGACCTCCACGTCGCACCGTCCGGCATTGACAACAAACCTCTTGTCGGGATGTTTTGCCACATTGAAAAACGCTTCACCCTTCAGGCGCACTTCCCGCGCATCGCCACCAAACGAGACAGGGTAAGAAAGCTCCGAACGGGCATTCAGCCACACGTGGGTGCCGTCCGAGAGGGTCACCTCCACCTGCTGCCCGGCAGGGACCTTGACTGTGTTGAAAGCCATCTCCTCTTCGCCACGTCCGGCAAAGAAGACCGATATGTTATATATAAGAAGCAGACCTGCGACGGCGGCAGCAACGCTTCCGATACGTTTCCAAAGAGAGAGGGAACGGCTCTCGGCACACTCTGCCGCACGCAAGTCACTCAGCTGAACGGCATCGAACAGGGCGCGTTCGCGAAAGAAAGCCTCTCTGTTCGCCTTATCGGCGTTCACCCAAGTACGTATCCGGGCAAGCTCCCCGTCGGTAGCTTCCCCTTTGAACATTTTATATAATAACTCTTGCTCCATTTTTACCGTTTCTAAATGATAAGGGCGATTGAGAATGAAAATACCCTAAAGGAAAACGAAAATTTTTATCCTTTCAGACTCTCTCGACCGAAATTCTTTCCAAAAATAGAAGAAAGCGGACTTTCCGGTCTCATCGTCGCGCGGTTGAAGGTAGAAAGTGGACTTTCCGGTTCCATCGTCACGCGGTTGAAGGTAGAAAGTGGACTTTCCGGTTCCATCGTCACGCGGATGAAGGTAGAAAGTGGACTTTCCGGTTCCATCGGCGCGCGGATGAAGGTGGAAAGCGGACTTTCCGGTTCCATCGTCACGCGGATGAAGGTAGAAAGCGGACTTTCTTCTATTTTGTCGGGTAGGAAAAGAACTCCAAGACGAAAAGCAAGCCCGGGAGATAGTCTTTCAGCTCCCGACGCAACACCTGCAGGGTCTTGCTGATGTGAAACTCGATGCTCTTCACCGACAGGTTTGTCTCCATGGCTATCGTCTGATAGTTTTTCCCCTCGTAGCGGCTCATAAGGAAGATACGCCGCGACTTCTCGGGCAGCTTCGCCAGTGCACTGTCCACGAGACGCCGGATCTCGTTGCCGAACAGCACCTCCGGCTCGCACGCCTCAAGGCTGGAGATACGCATCTGATGCTCCCACTGGCTGTTCGACATAAGGTTTTCGGCAATGTCGCCCCACGTCTTCTCGCGCTGAAGATGATCCAAGCATTTGTTTTTAAGAGTGACGAGTATGTACATGGGAATGTCTCTCACCTCCTCGAGGCGCCCGCGGTTTTCCCAATAATACATCAGGCTCTCCGTCACCAGGTCTTCTGCCACCTCTCTGTTGCGGGTATACGAGAAAGCAAAACGGATGAACCTGTCGCGATGGGTCGCGAATATCTCGTTAAATCTTCTTATGTCCGCTTTCTCGTCCATGATACGTGTAATAAGCAATCAGCCGAGCACCTTGTTTTTGGCAATCGTGGCTTGAAACTCTTTAAGATAGAACGGCTCGAAGTAGGCAACGTCTTCAAACCTCCCTTCGGCAAAAGTCTTTTCCGCCAAAGGGACCATATTCTCTGCCAGCGGGTGAACGCCGTCGAGGAAAACGGCATTCGGCGAGGCAATCACACTGCGGCATTTCGCCGCACCGTTGCCAAAGAAGCAGACCTTTCCCTTTTCGAGGTAAGAAGCGTAGGTCTCGGCATCCACTATGTCTGCCGCCACGCCGCGCACCTCCCTCAGCTCACTGTCGTAGATGGCAGCATACACCTCCATCCGCCGCGCGTCGAGCATGGCGCAATAGAGCATGTCTTTTTCCGCCGCCACCTGCTTCATGGCTGCCACGGCAAGCGTCTCCAACGTATGTACACTGATGAGCGGTATGTCGGAGCCGAAGCACAACCCCTTGGCAACCGACACGCCTATGCGCAACCCTGTGTAGGAGCCGGGACCGCTGCTCACAGCCACGGCTTCCGGCTTCACACCCTTCGCCTTTGCCGCCGACAGAGCCTCCTCCACATAAACGCCCAGCAAGGCGGCATGCGACGGACCTTCAAACGAACTCTTTTCCATCAACACCTTGCCGTCTGCGGACAAGGCAACGGAACATACCGAGGTTGATGTTTCTATGTTTAATATGCACGACATAACTCCACATCTGTTAACGCCGGCAAAAATATAAAACATTCCTATCTTTGCCGGAAATTTTTAGCATAATGATACAATCGATGACCGGATTCGGCAAGGTTACAGCCGAGCTTCCTTCTAAAAAGGTAACCGTAGAAATAAAGGCACTCAACAGCAAACAACTTGACCTGCAGATGCGCGTCCCTTCGCCCTATCGCGACAAGGAGATGCAGATACGCACCCTTTTGCTTCAGACGCTCGAGCGGGGCAAGGTGGATTTCACCATTCAGGTGGAATACCTCGGCGGCGAAACGCCGTCGCAGATCAACCCCGCCATCTTCGAAAGCTATTACCACCAGGTCAAAGACATTGCCGAGAAGCTGGGCATTGCCCTTCCGACGGATTGGTTTCAGACACTGCTGAAGATGCCCGACGTTATCAAATCGGACACTGCGGAGGTCGACGAAAGCGAATGGGCAGTCATCTTGGACACGATAAATGAAGCCATCAAAGGGCTGCGCGACTTCCGCACTCAGGAAGGTGCCATGCTCGAAAGGCTGTTCAGGGAAAAGATCCGCAATATCGCAGAGCTTCTGAAAGAGGTGGAGAAGTATGAGGGCGAACGCATCGAAAAAATCAAGACGCGCATCACGGAAAACCTCGAGAAGGTGGCAAGCAAGGACTACGACAAGAACCGCTTCGAGCAGGAGATGATATACTACATCGAGAAGCTGGATGTCAACGAAGAGAAGAACCGCCTCGACAATCATCTGAAGTATTTCATCTCCACGATGGAAGAAGGCTGCGGACAAGGAAAGAAGCTCGGCTTCATTGCCCAGGAGATGGGGCGCGAGATAAACACTCTCGGCTCGAAGAGCAATCATGCGGAGATGCAGAAGATTGTCGTAAAGATGAAAGACGAGCTGGAACAGATCAAGGAACAGGTGTTAAACGTTATGTAAGCTATGGCAGGCAAACTGATAATCTTCTCTGCCCCGTCGGGCTCGGGCAAGTCGACCATCATAAACCATCTTCTCGCTCAGGGGTTGGATCTCAGCTTCTCCGTCTCTGCGACAAGCCGTGCGCCGCGCGGAACGGAGCGCGACGGCGTGGAGTATTACTTCCTCTCGCCCGACGAGTTTCGCCGGCGTATCGCCCATGGCGACTTCCTGGAGTATGAGGAAGTATATAAAGACAAGTTCTACGGGACACTGAAGAGCGAGGTGGACCGCCGGCTGAGTGAGGGGCACAACGTGGTGTGCGATGTGGACGTTGTCGGCGGATGTAACATTAAGAAGATCTACGGCAGCCGTGCCCTCTCCGTCTTTATCCAGCCGCCAAGCATCGAAGCCCTGCGCAAACGATTGGAAGGTCGCGGCACGGATGCCCCCGAGGTGATCGAGAGCCGCATTGCAAAGGCTGAGTTTGAGCTGGGCTTCAAGCAGCGCTTCGATATATGTATAGTAAACGATGTTCTCGAGACGGCACAGAAAGAGACGCTCGAGGCAGTAAAGAAATTCCTTTCAGAATGATGAACACAAACAGACAACTGCCCCGCCGGTGGGGATTCATCTTTGCCGCTATCGGCATCGCCGCTCTCGCAGTCAGCATCTTTGCCCTCGTTAAAGAGGAATATGTCATTGCCATTGCCACAGGGATAGTGTTCTGCTTTCAGGCTTTCAACTTCGTAGGATGGATGCGGCAGCGTTGAAAGAAGACACTCGGATAAAGACGGGCATCTTCTCCGGCTCGTTCAACCCGATACACATCGGTCATTTGGCTCTTGCCAACTGGCTGTGCGAGTTTGCTGCGCTCGACGAGCTGTGGTTTGTCGTCTCTCCACACAATCCGCTGAAGAGCCGTGGCACTCTGATGGACGACGACACGCGGCTGCGCCTTGTGGAAGCTGCTGTCGAGGGCTATCCCAAGTTCCGAGCAAGCGACATAGAGTTCTCGCTCCCCCGCCCCTCCTATTCCATCGACACCCTTCGCACATTGGAGGAAAAGTATCCGGACAGGCAGTTCCATTTTATCATGGGTGCAGACAACTGGGCTACCGTCCACCGTTGGAAAGAAGGCGAAGAGCTTGTCCGCCGCTTTCCTATTATTATCTATCCGCGCAAGGGGTACGACGTACATATCCCGTCGGACATCCCTACGGCACGCAGCGTTAACGCGCCTCTCATGGAGATATCCTCCACCTTCATCCGCGAATCCATGAAGGCGGGCAAGGATGTGCGCTTCTTCCTTCCAGAAGCCATACGCGGCTTCTTCTACGGGCAACAACCCCTTTTCAGAAAGTTTTCAGAAGGAACGACGGATTGATGCGGAGGTAAACGCCGGCAGAGAAGCTGGTAGCCCCCTTGGTAGTGGAGACTTCGCCGGAGCTCGCGAACCTATCCACCGGAAGATGATGATAGACATCAATGTCTGCCCCGATGGCAAAGCCGCGCCCGAAGCTGCGCGAATATTCCAGTCCGAGATACAGCATGTTCTGTCCGCTGAACGTAACACCGTCGTCACACGTCGACACAGCCCCGTAGAACGGACTGCCGAACATGGAGATAAACTTACGGCTGTTCCAGTAAGACGTTTTCACCCTGAAATCGCAGATGTCTGCCGAGGCGCGGGCATGGAAGCCTGCTCCGCTGTCGTAGTGCCACAGCTTGCCTGCCTGCTGATAGTATCCCGCAGCGCAAAGCTCCACGTTTATGCTCCTGAGCACGCGGCTGCCGGTGTTCCAAACGGTGCCGATGCCCGCAGCTCCGTTCATCAGTGTCTGCACGGAGTTGACAAGGATGGTATCTATCTCTCCGCCGCGATGCTGAGCCACTCCCTGTATCGGGACATATACGTGGAAACGTGCCTCGGGGTCGTTCAGCTTGTAACGCCCTGCGATGCCGACGGTGAAAGCCTCCTGGTGTGTGTCGTCGCGGAAGATGAAGCTCTCCCAGTTCACCCACGCGTCGAGGTCGAACCTCCGCGAGTCGTAGAGCACCTGAAGTCCTGCCTCGGGGTCGGCTGTCAGGTTAAGCTCGGGGTTATACAGAGGCTCTATCAGACGATGGTTAGCTCCGCCGTAGATGTCGCCAAGCACGATGTTGACATGGTCCGAGAGTGCCACCTGCGCACGGAAGTAAGGGAGCACATGGAAGCCGTGCTGAAACTGACTGCCCTTCCATCTTGCTATGTCGCTGTATGCAAACGCAGGATATTTCTTCGCACCCCAATAGCGCAGCATGTGAACGCCCAGCTCGAGCTTGATGTTCCCCAACGGATGGAACACCGCCTTGGGCTGCAGCCAAAAGCCCGGCAGGGAATAACCCTTCATGATGCCGCCCGTGTATTCGTTGTCTTTGAAGAAACTGATGTTGTCGAGTTCGATGAGCAGCTGCCCTTTCTTTTCAGGGTCGATGCGGTGGTCCGTCGTATATATCCGTTCGGCTATCTGCCCTGCCGCCGGCAAGACGGCAGATATTTGGGCAAAGAAGATGCAGACAACCGAGAAGAGAAGGCGCGTCGGTCTCGCGAAAAGCATTTCCATTCGTTCTTTCAATTTGCCGCAAACGTAAGAATTTATCAGAGAACAGCCGCACTTTCATTCTGCGGAAAGGGCTCACAGACAGAAGCCCTCTACGGAGGCTATGTAGGGGTCTGTTTACGCCGAGGGGTGACGGTTTGTTGAATTTGTAGTACTTTTGGCACAATTATATCGCACATTTTCCCTTTCCCCCACATCGGGAAGGGCTAATTTTGCGCCGTTATTTTGATAAAAGTTATGGATTATGCAATCATTGCAGCCGGTGAAGGTTCCCGATTGGTTCAGGAGGGGGTAAAATGCCCCAAACCACTGGTAAAATTGAATGGTACAGCGTTAGTCGACCGTCTGATCGGTGTCTTCTTGAAGAACGACGCCACGTCTGTCAGCATCATCGTCAACGAAGAGATGACTGAAGTGCAGAAGCACCTGCAGGGGATGCAGCCGGCGGTTCCTTTCCGTCTCTTGGTGAAGTCCACACCAAGCTCGATGCACAGTTTCTATGAGCTTAGCCGCCTTATCGAGGGCGAGAGCGTCTGCCTTACCACCGTGGACACCATCTTCCGCGAGGAAGAGTTCGGCGGATACATCAAGGCGTTTCTCGAGGACAAGAGCCTTGACGGGCTGATGGCTGTGACAGACTTTGTCGACGATGAGAAGCCGCTGTATGTAGAGACCGACGGCGACATGATGATACACGGGTTTCTTGACAGCGCGGGCAGCCGCTACGTATCCGGCGGGATCTACTGCCTCCGTCGGAAGGGGATCGACGTGCTTGAGAAAGCCATCGGGAAAGGCATGTCGCGGATGCGCAACTATCAGCGCGAGCTGGTAAGAGAGGGGCTGAGACTGAAGGCTTACCCGTTCGGCAAGATTGTGGACGTGGACCACGCCGAGGATATCCGCAAAGCAGAAGAGTTCTTAAACAACAGATGATACAACGACAGATGATGAGCAAACTGAAAGTAGCCGGCGTTCGCAGGGAGAACAGGTTCTCACCTAACCATATCGGCAACGATGGCGCGATCTTTTCCCTCACCGTGCAGCATTTGCGCGCGTTGGGATGCGAGGTGAACGAATATGTGGAGTCGGACCTTATTGTCCGCGACTTCACGGAAAAGGCAATCTTCAACATGGCACGGAGCCTGACATCCATCCATAAGCTGCAGGAGATGGAAGACAAGGGATACACGGTGATCAACTCGGGCTACGGCATAGAGAACTGCACGCGCGAGAAGATGACCCGCCTTCTGACGGATGGTCACATCTCGCATCCGAGGAGCCTTATCCTCCCGACAGACGAAGACCCGACAGAGGCAATCGAGAGTGCAGGGTTCTTCAACTGCTGGATCAAGCGCGGCGACTTCCATGCCATCCACCGCGAAGACGTTACCTACGTCCGCAACCCTGAAGAGGCAGCGTCGATACTGAAGGAATATGCCATCCGTGGTATCCGCACGGCGGTTATCAACGAGCATCTTGTGGGCGACCTTGTGAAGTTCTACGGCGTGACGGGGACGGACTTCTTCTATTGGTTCTACCCCTCGAACCAGCATCACAGCAAGTTCGGACTGGAGGAGATAAACGGCACAGCCAAGGGCATCCCGTTCGACAGTGCCGCGCTCCGGCAGCTTTGCAGCAGGGCGGCGGAGGTGCTTGACGTACATATCTATGGCGGCGACTGCATCATATCCGACGACGGCACCATCCGCATCATCGACTTCAACGACTGGCCCAGCTTTGCTCCCTGCCGCGACGACGCTGCGCCCTACATTGCCCGCCGCATATACAACCTAATCAGCAAATGATGGAAGAGACAACAACAGAAAAGCCCGGCATTGAGTCCACACTCAAATCTCTCGACACGGAAGAGTTCATCGACATCCATTTCTATCGCCCGATAGGCTACCGTTGGGCACTGCTGTTCGACCGCCTTGGTGTGTCGCCCAACGCTGTCACCATAGCCGGCATCTTCATCGGCATAGCTGCCGGCGTATGCTTCGGCTTCCACAGCCTCGGGGTCAACATCGTCGGTATGCTGCTGCTCGTATGGGCAAACACCTACGACAGTGCCGACGGACAGCTGGCACGCATGACGGGCAAGAAAACACCCCTCGGGCGCATCCTCGACGGGGCTGCCGGCGACTGCTGGTTCATTGCCATCTATGCTGCCATCTGTATCAGGCTGACACCGGAGTGGGGCTTGTGGATATGGATACTGGCGGCGGTGACGGGGTTCTTCCACAGCAAGCAGGCGGCAATGGCGGACTACTACCGCAACATCCATCTCCTCTTTCTGAAAGGGAAGGCAGGAAGCGAGCTGTCTTATTCCCCCGTGCTGAAAGAGAAATACCGGACCATGAGTTGGAAGAGGGACTTTATCTACAAGC
>CAVIFD010000036.1:0-9545 GCA_963641545.1 bacterium
TGCAAAAGCCCCGCAAGATTTCAGACATACTTTTGCAGCGTTGCAAAAGCCCCGCTGTAGTCGGATGTAGAAACAAAAGGGGCTATGCTCGTGAATCGTTGTCACGGCATAGCCCCTACTCTTCTTTTCTTCTTATTCTCTCGGCTCTTTTAGAAGCTGTATCCTACGCGAACCGCCAAAATGGGCTGGTTGAAGTCTTTTATGAGATTATACTTAAACTCCATACCGACGGTCAGCTGATCCGTGGCATAAACTTCGCCTCCCACTCCGAAGTTTGCCCCGAAACGGGTAAATGTCTCGTGTAAGCTGTGACCGCCAACAACATCACCGGACCTCCAAAACGAAAGGTTGAGACCTACCAAAGGATAAAAGCCGATCATCTCGTTTGCGCGGAAAAGATAGTGGGCGTTCACGTCGATAGCCCACGCGCTGAGACCTTCGTCTTCCACGAAATAGGTGAGCGATGGCGCGAAACGAATCTCGTCTGTCAAACAGTAGCGATAGTCGAGCGCGAACAGCAAGTTGCTGTTGTCGCTAAACCCGTAACCCACGTTAAAACCGAAAGCCGACTGCCCCTGATTGTTCTGAGCCGAAGCCGCCATGCTGAGGGCTGCCAGCATACACATCACAATAAACTTCTTCATACGTTTCATTCCTTTATAAATAGAGTTACTTCACTTTCAGTCTGTCGCCGGCACTACGGACAATGCTGCGATAGTATTCCTCGTCGTAGCCCGGGAAGTCGGGATAGGCAGAGAGCCCGTAGCCGTTTTGCTTGAAGCTGCCGTTCTCTTCTTTCTTCACGTTGCCGTCCATGTATTTCACCAGGAGATATTCGCCGAGCTTCTTCCAGCGGGCAGTGGCGTTGTCTGCCGTCGTCGTGCTGAACCACGTTAGGAAGCGGACAGCTTCCGCAGGGTCTTGGGCGTAAAGCTCCGACGCTGCCTTGTCGATGGCAGGGATAGCTTCCTTGAAGCTGCTCTCAAGCTCCTGCTGCACCTTGCGGATGTCTTTTATCATGAAGCTGTACTTGCCGTAAGCCTGGTTTGCCACCCAGTTGTGAATCCAAAAGGCGGAAGTCCACGAGAAGGTCATCATGTCGCCGTTGCCCACGCGGTAACACTCCGGCGACTCGGTCACGGAGCAATACACGGGGGTAAACACAGCCATATCGGCATCGTCCACGCCAAACCACAGTATACCACCCACAGCATCGGGCAGCCAGCTGCGCATCTGCGGGACAATGACGAAGCCCGTCTGCTGCGTTGCTATGGCACGCTCGTTGAGATACTCCTCGCCGTCTACCTTGAAATACATCGGTCGCCAGCGATAGGGCACCTTATAAGATCCTGCGCCGGCATCTTTCGTCATGTCGAGATCCGTCCCTTCGAAGTGGTCGCGCATGCAGCTCTGCACGTCCTGCACACTCAATAGGCGGTTCGGTTTTATGTACAGCGGCATGGGCTCTTTGGTCATGTCGCCCTTGATGAAGTCGGCATAGCGGTCCATCGTGTCGTCGAACTTACGGAAGAAAGCCCACACGCGCGACTCGCACCCCCGTAACGCGCCGAAGTCGTAAGGGCAATAAGCCTTCTGGAAGCTGAAGTCCTTGTCTTCCCCCTTGAAGTATCCTTTCTCGCGGGCAAACGAGACAACGTCGGGCGAGTACATACAGTTCTCCTTGTCGTCGAAAGGTATCTGTTGGATACGTGCCTGGTTGGCATGGGCGGATATGCAGTCGTCGGGGATACGTATGGCAACCCAAACGGCACCCTTGCGCCCCGCGCCCTTGCCTATCAGCTCCATCACCCAAGCCTCGTTCTTGTCTGCTATGGAGAAGGTCTCGCCACTGCTGTGATAGCCGTATTCTGCCACGAGGTCTGTCATCACCCGAATGGCTTCGCGAGCCGAGCGGGAGCGTTGCAGCGCGATGTAGATGAGGCTTCCGTAGTCTATGATGCCGGCAGTATCCACCAGCTCCGCTCTGCCGCCCCAGGTGCTTTCCGTGATTGCCACCTGATGCTCGTTCATGTTGCCGACAACGGAATAGGTCTGTTCTGCCTCGGGGATAAACCCGAGCGGCTTGTTCGTGTCCCACTCCCTCACTTCACGCATGGTGCCCTTGCCCCATGTGGCTGCCGGATAACGATACAGCTCGCCGTACAACGAATGCGAATCTGCTGCGTAGCTGATCATGACCGAGCCGTCTGTCGAAGCCTTTTTCCCGACAAGCAAGCCCGTGCATGCCGCTGCATCCGTCACAGAAAGCACGGCAGCGCAGAGGGCTGCGATAATCCATTTTCTCTTCATATATGTGTGCTGTTTAGTAAATATCTCCTCCCCTTGAAGGCGCGCAAATATAATTCTTTATGCCGGAATATGGAGAAAGGGGTATTTACATACATTTGCGACTCCATTAAAACAAGGAGACATCATGAAGACTCGTAGAAAAGCACTCGCCACCGTCATTATCCTTGCCGCGACACTGTTCTTCGTCCTGCCGGGCATCGGCTTTCTGGTTCTTAACTACGCCATTCTCCCTCCCGAGAAGCTGACGCCGCTTGTCATGGGAGAGGCAAACAAACACCTCGATGCCCGCCTCGAGTGTGAACGTATCGAGTTTACTTTCCTCGAGACCTACCCGCATCTCGGCATAAGGATAACCAAAGGACGACTGATCTCGCACGTGGCAGAAGACAGCACTGCGCACGAGGATGATCAGCTCATACACTCCGACTCGCTGCTTGCCTTCAAGAGTGCCGTTGCCACGCTCCGCCCTATGGACTATCTCTTCGGCGGGAAGATAACCATTGGCGAGTTCCGCCTCGACGAGCCGCACTTCCACGGGTATGTCAATGCCCAAGGTGTAGCCAACTGGGACATCTACACGAGTGAAAGCTCTTCGCAGGACAACGACGAAGAGGCACTGCCCGCCATCGACCTACAGAGTGTGCGCATCTCCGGCGGACACATCAGCTACGACAACCGCGAGGCAGACATCTTCACAGAAGTGGAAGGTTTCTTTCTCAACATTGACGGCTCGCTGGCAGACGGGCGTAACACGCTGGATATCGAGACAGGCTGGGGTGCCTTCCTCTTCAGCAGCCCGACATACACGTTGGAAAACAACCTGGAGCTAAAGCTGAAGAGCCGGCTCCTGCTCTCCGACAGTTACAACACCGTCACACTGAGCAACGCCGAGCTGCTTGTGAACGATTTCCCCTTCACGGCAAACGGCTCCGTGAGCCGCCTGCCGGAGTCGGACCGCACAAGGATAGATATGGAAGTGGGGCTGAAAGTGTCGGACCTTGGCGACCTGATGAAGTTCGTCCCCGATGCCTACCTCCGCAACAAAGAACGCATACAGGCGAAAGGTTCCGTCACTGTGGAAGGCGACATACACGGCTTTGCCGGCGACAGCGTTGTCCCGTCCGTCAATCTCTGCTGCCGCATAGAAAACGGAGCATATCACGTCAAGGGCATGAAGCAGGGCATCGACACGCTACAGATGGACGTGGACCTTCACCTCAGCGGCATACATCCCGACTCGTCCTTCGTCTCGCTCGAACAGCTGACACTGAAAGGACTGACCACATGGCTCGACATGAGCGGGAAGGTGACCAACCTGCAAAGCTCGCCCACGGTGAGCACCACTATCAAAGGGAAGATGGACTTCACCCGCATGGCGGAAGAGTTTCTTAATCCCGACACACTGCTCCTCCGTGGAGCCATGGATGCCGACCTTTCCGCCTCGTTCTGCGTCGACGACGTGCTGGACGGTCAGTACGGGAAGGTCCATGCCTCGGGAAAGCTGAACATCGACACGCTGAAAGCCTTCAGCAAACAGCTCGACATGGATGTGTTTATCACCAACGCCGTGCTTGCTGTCGACTCCGCCATGCATCGCACGGCTTCTGCAAGGAAAGGGAAAGAACAGGTCGGCGCGACACTCACTCTCGACAGCCTCAACATCAAATACCAAGATGCCGTCAACACGAACATCAGCCGCCTGATGCTCCATGCCAAGACCTCGCCGACGATAGACACTACAGCCGTCATTCCTCTCACGGCAGAGATGAAGTTCGACCATCTGCGCACCCGCCTGCCCGACTCCGTATGGCTGATTGCGGGGCACACTGTAGTGAACGGCAGCATGAAGCCCTCGGCTTCGAACAAGCTCATGCCGATAGCCGGCGTATCCGTCTCCGTCGACACGCTGCGCTACTTTATCCCTTCACTGCGCACGGGAATGATCCTCTCAGGCAACACTTTTGGCATCGAAGCCCTCCCCTATCGTGATGTCATGCGTCAGCGCAGGCAGACACGGACAGACTCCGTCGCAGTACGCACGCGGCGCATAAGGACAGCCATGCAGACACCGAGAGACACCACACGTCAGGCATCGCGACTGCTGAGCCGGTGGGAAGCCCGCGGCAGTATATCCTTTGACGAGATGCGTGGCTTCAGCCGACTTCTGCCCCTTCCTGTGAGGATGGAGCGGACAACGATGCAGTTCAACACCAGCAACGTTACGCTCTCCGATGCCCGCCTGCACGTGGGCAAAAGCAATCTGACGCTCAGCGGAGAGGTGAAACGCATACGTCAGGCACTGCTACGGGGTGGAAAACTTCGGGGCAACTTCACGCTTACCTCAGACTATATCGACTGCAACCGGCTGATGAACGCCATGAACTCCGGCATGCAATACCTGGAGCAGCAGGCGACGCGCAGAGACTCGGTGGCAGGGGGCAGTGACGACCTTGCCATGGCAATGGACGTGCAGGCAATGCACGACTCCACTGCCACGGCGGACACGACAGACCGCGTGTTCGTCGTCCCCGACTTCCTCGACATGACGCTTCATACCAACGCAAAGAAGATCGTCTTCAAGGATGCCGAATTGGAGAACGTGCTCGGGGATGTGATCATCCGCGACCAAAGCATCAACCTCAGCAACCTCAAGGCGGAATCGAACATAGGAAGAGGAAACATGACGATGTTCTACACCGCAAAAGATGAGAGCGGAGCCTCCACCGGCTTCGACCTGGATATGGAGGATGTGCGCGTGGAGAAGCTCATCGGGCTATACCCTGCCATCGACACGCTGGTGCCCATGCTGCGCTCGTTCGAAGGTGTGATGGACTGTCAGATAACTGCCACCTGCAGGATAGACTCTGCCATGTCGCTCGACCTCTCCTCGCTCAACTCCGCCTGCTACCTGCATGGCAAGAACATGGTGCTGCTCGACGGCGAGACGTTCTCCGAGATCTCCAAGACACTTATGTTCAAGAACAAGAAACGGAACATGATAGACAGCATCTCCGTCGACCTTGCCATCCATGACAACAAGATAGAGGTGTTTCCCTTCCTCATCGAGATGGACCGCTACAGGGTGGCTGTCGGAGGGACGCACAACCTCGACATGACGTTCAACTACCATCTGTCGGTGTTGAAATCGCCCGTCCCGTTCAAGTTGGGGATCGACATCACCGGCAACATAGACAAGTTCAAGTACAAGATCGTGAAGTGTCGCTACAAAGACCTCTTCAAGCCTGCCAAGGAAGCCGAGCTCGACAGCACGCGCACCGGCATACGCAGGGAGATACGCGAGTCGATACGCCGCAAGATAAAAGAGACTGCCCCCGAGCCGGTGAGCAGTCTCCCTACAAGTTTTCCGCCGGCAGAGAAGCCGGAGGGTTAGCGGTTGGAGTACATCCGTTCGTAGTATTTCATGTAGTCGCCGCCGGTGATATCTTCCACCCACTTCCAGTTCTCGAGATACCAGCGTATGGTCTTCACGATACCCACCTCGAAGGTAGTCTCAGGCGTCCAGCCAAGCTCTTCGGTTATCTTCGTCGGGTCGATGGCATAACGCCTGTCGTGCCCGAGGCGGTCTTTCACGAAGGTGATGAGGCTGTCGTTGATCCAGTCTATGCGTATCTCTCCGTCGGGACCAACCTCTTTTTTCTTCAGCACCTCGCGGTATTCGGGCTGCTCGGTCATGAGGCGGCGGATGGTGCTGATGACCAACTTCACTATCTCGATGTTCTGCTTCTCGTTATGCCCGCCTACGTTGTAGACCTCGCCTGCCCTGCCGCGCCGGATGACGGCATCTATTGCCTTGCAGTGGTCCTCCACGTAGAGCCAGTCGCGCACATTGCTCCCGTCGCCATACACGGGGAGCGACTTGCCTTCGAGGATATTCTTGATGATAAGCGGTATCAGCTTCTCGGGGAAATGATACGGACCGTAGTTGTTCGAACAGCGCGTGATGCTCACCGGCATCTTGTAGGTGTCGGCGTATGCCTTCACGAAGAGGTCTGCGCTGGTCTTGGAGGCACTGTACGGACTGCGCGGGTCGAGGGGGGTTGTCTCGCGGAAGTAGCCCTCGGCACCAAGGCTGCCGTAGACCTCGTCGGTGGACACCTGGTGGAAGCGCACTCCCTCGCGCCACACAGGATAGCCCGTCTCGGCTTTCCCCGTCACCCATGCACGACGGGCTGCGTCGAGCAGGTTCTGCGTCCCGAGGATGTTGGTCAAGAGAAAGAGCTGCGGGTTCTCTATGCTGCGGTCAACGTGGCTCTCGGCGGCAAAGTTCACCACGCAGTCGAAGCCGTATTTTTCGAAAAGCTCGTCTGCCAGCTTGCGGTCGCATATATCACCCTTCACAAACTCGCAGCGCACGCCGTCGATGTCGTCAGCTATAGTGCCAAGATTGCCGGCGTAGGTCAGCAGGTCGAGCACGACAATCTTCACGTCATCGTATTTCGCCAGCATATACTTCACAAAGTTGGCACCGATGAAACCTGCGGCACCCGTAACAAGATAAGTCTTCATGTCCTTTTTCCCTTCCTATATATATACGTAATTTATTTCCGCCTCACCGAGCATGGGCGACCTTTGGTCTTTCTCCGAGAGGTTCAGCACCTCCGCATCCGTTATCTTCCAGTCCACCCCTATCGTCGGGTCGTCGAAGCGCAGCCCTCTCTCGTGGCTCGGCATGTAGGGATTGTCCACCTTGTAGGTAAACACAGCCTCGTCGCTCAACACGTGGAAGCCGTGGGCAAAGCCCTGCGGGATGAAAAGCTGGCGTTTGTTCTCTGCCGAAAGCTCCACAGCCACATACCGCCCAAACGTCGGCGAGCCTCGGCGTATGTCCACTGCCACATCCAAGACGCGCCCCGTTATTACCCTCACCAGCTTCGACTGCGAATAGGGAGCCAACTGATAATGCAGCCCGCGAAGCACGCCACGCGACGAGCACGACTCATTGTCCTGCACAAATTCTATCTTACCCACCTTCTGTTCGAATTCTTCCTTCTTCCAAGCCTCCATGAAATAGCCCCGCGCATCGGCAAAGACCTTCGGCTCGACGATCCACACTCCCGGTATCTCCGTTTCGATGTAATTCATTCTTTTTCTTTTTGTAAAAACCGACGGGCAAAGTAACTCCTTTTCCCGCAATCGTGCAACCACCCTTCGTCACTCGTTATGAGAGGATTTCCCACGCCCCGAAAGGGTTTGTGGAAGTTTCTTCCATGGAAGAAAGTACTGCTGAGTGCTCCGTAACGGTTTCTTCCATGGAAGAAAGTACCGCTGAGTGCTCCGTAACGGTTTCTTCCATGGAAGAAAGTATCGCAGAGTGCTCCGTAATGGTTTCTTCCATGGAAGAAAGTACCGCAGAGTGCTCCGCAGTGGCTTCGTCCATGGATGAAAGTATCGCAGAGTGCTCCGCAGTGGCTTCGTCCATGGACGAAGGTATCGCAGAGTGCTCCGCAACGGTTTCGTCCACGGACGAAGGTATCGCAGAGTGCTCCGCAGCGGTTTCGTCCACGGACGAAGGTATCGCAGAGTGCTCCGCAGCGGTTTCGTCCATGGACGAAGGTATCGCAGAGTGCTCCGTGACGGTTTCGTCCACGGACGAAGGCAGGAATTATCTTCTTATGATGGCTTTGTAGATGGCATCCTGTATGCGAGTACGGATGTCGAGCTTGCTGAGCTTGTTGTCAACCCTCGAGGGGTTCACGCGGTTGCTTAGGAAGATGTAGAGAAGGTGGTTGTCGGGGTCTATCCAGAAGCAAGTGCCGGTAAAACCCGTGTGCCCGTAGACAGACGGAGGTGTGAGCCTGCCGCAAGGGGAGCTTTGGGGAGTGCCGACGGCAGGTTTGTCGAAGCCGAGCCCTCGGCGGGAGGTTGGGCTTTTGCTACGGGTGAAGAGGTTGCACGTCTCGGCTGTGAGGTATCTCTCGCCGCCATACGTTCCCCCGTCAAGGAAGAGCTGGAGCACCTTGGCAAGGTCGCCGGCGTTGGAGAAAAGCCCTGCGTTGCCCGACACACCCCCCTGGAAGGCAGCAGCCTCGTCGTGCACATACCCGCGCAGCAGGCGGCGGCGAAGGAAACGGTCGTTTTCAGTCGGGACAACCAGCAGGCTGTCCATACGCCGGAGCGGATTGTACGTTGTGCTCCATGCCCCGAGGCGGCTGTAGAACTCATCATGAAGAAGACGGTCCATCGGCAGCTGCGTGAGGTTCTCCACCATCATCTTCAGCATGATGAAGTTGATGCAGCTGTAGACATACCTGCCGCGTGTGCCGAGGCGCGAGTCGCGGATCTGCTGCATGATGCTGTCGCGAAAGGAGTCGTGGACGTAGAAGTCGCGTGCCACCTCGGTGGTGAACCCGGGCTTCTTCTCTGCCGACACCATGGAGGGGAGGAAGCGGAAATCGCTGCGGACGTATGTCTTGGCATCGAAGCGTATCGTGTGGGTGGCATCTTTCGCGCGGCTGAAGAGGCTGCCCGTGTAGCTGTCTTTGTCGATGGCAGCGGTGTAGAAGCTGATGGTCGGGACAACGCCGCTCTGGTGGTAGAGCAGCTCCTTTACGCTCAGGCTCTCCTTGTCGGAGCCTTTCAGCTCGGGGACGAAGTCCGATATCCTGCTTGTGAGGGTAAACATCTTAGCGTCGTATGCCTTCATTACGGCAAGCAGTGTGCCGGCAGCCTTGGAAGCAGAGGCAAGGTCGTAGACGGAGCCTTCGTCCACCTTCTGCCCACAGCTGTAGTCGAAGTAGCCGAACGATTTGTTGTAGACAACCATCCCGTCTTTAGCCACTAATACCCGGCACCCCGGGTAAGCCCGCTGCGCAAGACCTTCAGCCACGATGGTGTCGATGGCACTCAGCCTCCCTGCGTCAATGCCCACCTCCTCCGGCTCGTGATAGCCCAGGCGCGTCTTATCCGTGAAGACACCCGTGCCGGCATGAAACAGCCCGGGGATGGTGACGGGCAGCTTGCCCTTTGCCCCCACGCCGCCGAAGATGACCTGCGCGGCATAGCCCATTGCCAAAGGCGTGCCCTCGTAGCCCATGACCACCGCCTTTGCCTTCATGACGGTGCTCTTATATTCCTTGCAGAAATAGGGGATGGTAAAGAAGGCAAGTATCACGTCTTTCTTCTCCGCCAGGCTGCGGAGAAGCGCGTTTTCGGGGATGCGGACGGTGTGCACACTACATACGATCATGTCGTACCTCTCCAACCTGCGGTAGATG
>CAVIFD010000037.1:0-9539 GCA_963641545.1 bacterium
GTGATGCCCTGCGAATAAGCCTCGCCGTCGCGTATACTCAAGAAGAAATCGACCTCGTTGCGTGCCTCATCAATAATGTCGGGGATGCCGTTGCCGCTCTCACGGATACCGATATTGTCGTCGTCGATCCTGCCGCCGCTGAGGATATAGGGCAGCAGCATGTCGTATATGTTGCTGACGTGGGCAAGGTGGCGATCCCAATCCATGGCATCGGAGTGACCACCCCTCACATCAACGGCAATAGGATTACCCGGCAGACGATGCTTCCAAAACGCCGAAGCCAATGCAGGCTTGAAGTGCGGCTCGTCCCACACATCGCCACGCAGCTTGCGCCACTCGGGATGCCAAGGATGGAAATCCGTCTTGTAGATGGTCAGCCCCTTAGGATCGGTCTCCGGTATGAACTGCGGCTGTCGCGGCACAGGCATTACCTTATCTTTCATCACCGGTTCGCCAAGACGCATATAGTAGTATCCTCTCACTGAAAAGCGGTATGGCTCGCTGTATATGCTTTCCTTGATATCGAAATCCATGCTGCAACCCACGTCTTCCACCACAAGGCGGTAGCGTCCCGGAGTGGAAGCGCGGAAATCGACATTCCACACATCTGAGGCAGTAAGGTTCTTTCCTCCGGCTTCCAAACGGGCATCCGTGGCATGCTTCCAGAACCTCACGGTGCCTACCCTCTGCCGTTTCCCCGTCTTCACATTGTAGAGATACACCTTCTTGCCTTCCCATGCCTTGTAGTCGCGCCCGCCACCGTCGCCAAGCCACAGATAGAGGTCTGCACACTTCTTCTCTTCCGGCAGATAGCCGAGCAGATTGACATGTACAGCCTCCGACTGCGCGTTCCATATATCGAAGCATACGCTCGCCTCATGCCTGTCAGACCCTATCCCGTCGGGGATCTCAACCGTGTAGGTACATCCTTGGCGCATGGACTGCGGCAGTTTCAGGAATATCCGGTGATCAAGCTCACTCGTAAGGGTATGGTCGGTATTCATCGGTTTGGACTTCCGCCACACCTCTACAGGGTGCTGCCGAGGGAAGTGTCTGTCGTCCGACGAGCAGACACTCCACGATGCAGCATCCTTAACGACCTCACAGTTCAGACGTTCTCCGAAGACATGCAAGGTGTCGTCGCCCTCAACGAAGGTATGACCAAGATATGCACTTGCACCCGTCGCATTATCACGGTAGCGCACCTCGCCGTCGCGAAAATGCAACATCAGGTAATCCTTGTCCAGCACTCTCAGACTCACGAGCCGCGTCGCATCGATCTCGAGTGGCAACAGAAGCAACAAACCCGCCAAAGCCACACGTATGGCAGCTGCCACATTACTTTTCATGGTATTCCCCTCCTCATTTATTATATATATAGGTTAGTCTGTTGCCACGTCCGTGCTGCCTTGGACGCGTATGTTGCGGACCTTGCCACCGTAGCGGACTTTCACCTTCTGCGGACGGTCGGCATGTATCCGTGCGAAGGTCAGCTTGCCGTCCTTCCACTTCATGTCGACGGTATAGCCGCCACGAGCACGCAATCCACTTATCTCGCCGTCTTTCCAGCTCTCGGGGAGCGCGGGCAGGAGGTGTATCTCTCCGTTATGGCTCTGAAGCAGCATCTCTGCGATACCTGCCGTCCCGCCGAAGTTACCGTCGATCTGGAAAGGCGGATGCGTGTCGAACAGGTTATCCTGCGTATTCTTGGCAAGCAGCAGCTCGACGTTGCGTCCTGCCTCGTTGCCATCCAGCAGACGTGCATAGAAGCAGATCATCCATGCGCGGCTCCACCCCGTGTAAGAGCCTTGGCGGTTTGCTTCGTTCTCGTTGTAGAAACGGCGGCGTTCGATGGTCTTGCGTGCAGCGTCGAAGAGGTCTTTACGGTTCGGGTTGATCACCGAGCCCGGGTAAAGGCCGAAGAGCTGAGACATGTGACGGTGCCCGGGCTCCGTCTCTTCATAGTCCTCGATCCATTCCTGTATGATATGATAGCGTTCGCTCACCTTTATGGGGGGCAGACGGCGCAGGGTGGCGGCAAGCTGTTTGTCTTGTGCAGGGTCGGAGCCTATGATTTTACCTGCCTTGAGACAGGCGTTGAGCAGCTCGGTGATAATCTCCGTGTCCATCGTTGCCCCGTAGGTCAGGCTGTGCGACTTCCCGTTGGGCAGGCGATAGCGGTTCTCAGGCGAGTTGGAGGGAGCAGTCACGAGATGGCCGTTCTTATCTTCCACCAGGTAGCTCATGATAAACTCGGCAGCCTCCATCATCGACGGGTATGCCTCGTTCTTCAGATAGTCCTTGTCGCCGGTGAAGAGATAGTGCTCCCACTGATGAAGCACAAGCCATGCGCTTGCTATCGGGAACGTGCCCCATCCCACTCCGTCGGCAATGGCAGTGCGCCCGAACACGTCGGTAAGGTGGTTCATCGTCCAGCCCTTCGAGTTGAATGTCTTGCGTGCCGTCACCCTTCCCGGCTCTCGGAGCGCGTTGATAAGGTCGGAGAAGGGCAGCACCGTCTCGGAGAGGTTGCATACCTCGGCGGGCCAGTAGTTCATCTGTATGTTGATGTTCGTATGGAAGTCCGAGTTCCATGCAGCCTTCATGTCCTCGTTCCACACGCCCTGGAGGTTGGCAGGGAACACACCGGGCTTGCGAGAGGAGTTCATCAGCATATAACGCCCGTACTGGAAGTAGAGGGTGATGAGGGAGAGGTCCGTCTCGCCTGCCTTCACCCGTGCCAACCTTTGGTCGGTCGGGAGGTCGGAGGGAGCACCCATATTAAACGCCACGCGGTTGAACATGCTGCCGTGCTCTGCGATATGTGCCTTCAGTATTGCGTCGTAAGAACCTTTGTCTACGCTTCCAAGGATGCGCTTGCAGGTCATGGACGGGTCGATGGCAGGGTCTACGTCCATCTTCGAGAAGTTGTAGTCCGTCGCAGCCGTCACGTAGAAGACCACCTCGTCTGCCTTCTCCACATAGAAGCCGTTGTTGATGGCAATGAGGCTGCCTCCCTTGTTGAAGCCTGCTACCCTGCCGGCAAAGCGCATGTGAGGACCTATGGCTCCGGCATTCACCTCAGGCAGGTCCACGATCTGTCCCTTCACCTCTATTTCATTGGCAGACGCGGGGTATGCCGTGGCATCACACTCCCGGGTGTATTGAAGGCGGAAGGTCAGTGCCCCCGGCGTGTCCGACGTAAGGCGGATGACCACCACGTCGCTCCCTGCCGAAGCAAACACCTCACGCCGGAAGCTCACGCCGTCCTGCTTGTAAGAGACCGCGGCTATGCCCGTCTCAAGGTTGAGGTCGCGGCGATAGTCCGACACCTTTCCCGAGGGGAGGTCGATACGTATATCTCCGAAGGGCTGATACGAGCGGACACACAGAGGGTCGCTCTTCAGGCATTTCTCCGACAGCTCCACAGCCTTCTCGATGTCGCCGTTCAGCAACAGCCGTTGTATCTCGGGGATCTTGTCGGCAGAGGGAGCATTGGCGTCGCTCTTTGCCCCTGCCCACAGGCTTTCTTCGTTCAGTTGAACAGTCTCGTGATGGCAGTCGCCATACACCATTGCACCGAGGCGGCCGTTACCCACGGGGAGAGCCTCGTTCCAGTCTTTTGCCGGCTTGTCATACCACAGGCGGCAGTCCGACTGCTGTGCCGACAGCATGGCAGACGCCATGCAGCAAATCATGATCAATAGATTTCGTTTCATATATGTGTTTCTATTTAGTATGTACTTTGACGCGCTCCGAGGGAGCAAGGTTGGCATTGCGGAGGTCCACCCGACGGACCACGTTCTCTGCCAAACGGCGGAAGGCTGCGCCTGTCATGGTGTCGGGACGAAGGGCTGCGGGCTCACCGCTGTCGCCGCCCTCGCATATGCTCTGCACTATGGGTATCTGTCCGAGCAGCGGGATGCCCAGCTCTTCCGCCAGACGCTTCGCCCCTTCCCTGCCGAACAGGTAGTATCTGTTGTCCGGAAGCTCTGCGGGGGTGAACCATGCCATGTTCTCCACCAAGCCGAGCACCGGCACGTTGATCTTCTCTCCGGTGAACATGCTTATCCCCTTGCGGGCATCGGCAAGGGCAACCTCCTGCGGGGTGCTGACCACGATGGCACCTGTGACAGAGAGTGTCTGCACCATCGTAAGGTGTATGTCGCTCGTGCCCGGGGGAAGGTCTATGAGGAAATAGTCGAGGTCGCCCCACGCTGCGTCGCCGATGAGCTGCTTCAGGGCATTGCTTGCCATGGCACCGCGCCATAGGATGGCATCTTCACGGTTCACGAAGAAGCCTATCGACAGCAGCTTCACGCCATAGCTCTCCGCCGGCATGATAAGCTCGCGCCCGTCCACCTCCTCCATATAGGGGCGTGCATCCTCCACGCCGAACATCTTAGGCTGCGACGGCCCGAAGATGTCTGCATCCAGCAGCCCCACCTTATAGCCGAGCCCTGCCAGCGCAACGGCAAGGTTCGCTGCCACGGTGCTCTTGCCCACGCCGCCCTTGCCGGAGGAGACGGCAATGATGTTCTTCACTTCGGGGAGAAGCTTCTCGGGCTCGGGGCGCACTGCCTGCCGCGTGTGGACGGTGATGCGTCCTTTTATGTCCACATCCTTGTCCACATAGGTAAGGATGGCAGTCTCGGCTGCTTTCACCACAGACTTGATGAACGGATCGTTGGGCTTTTCGAACAGGAGCGAGAAGCTCACACTGCGTCCGTCGATGCGTATGTTGTCTTCCACCATACCCATCTCAACGATGTCTTTCCCCGTCCCCGGGTAACGCACCCTGCGGAGTGCGTCGATGATAAGTTTAGGATATATTGTCATGGTACGTATATATATAATGTATGATCTCTATTTGCCTGACGAGAGCGCACTGCGTTTACTGCGGTTGAAGCTGCGGTAGGGGTCGTACTCTATCTCCACGTCGGGCTCCGTCAGCGTCGCGCGCTCTACGGGGACGAAGCGGATGTATTTGATGCTGATCCCGCGGCAGATCCATTGCTGCTCGTAGTATGTCTTGATGGAAAGGACCGTGTCGGCAAGGTCGGAGTGGTACAGGTCGTCGGTGGAGAACTGCACCGGATAGCCGTTAGCCCGTGCCATCTCGAGGGTGTAGGTATACATGAAGTTACTGTCCGTCTTGAGGTGAACGATGCCGCCCTCGGCAAGTATCTCGCGATAGAGCCTCATGAAGCGTGTGGACGTGAGGCGTTTGCCCGCCTTCTTCATCTGCGGGTCGGGGAAGGTGATCCATATCTCTGCCACCTCGCCGGGGGAGAAGAAGTGAGGGATAAGCTCTATGCTTGTCCTGAGGAAGGCGACGTTCTTCATCCCTGCCTCGTGCGATGCCTTGGCGCCGGTCCACATCCTCGCGCCCTTGATATCCACGCCGATGAAGTTCTTCCCCGGAAACAGCTCCGCCAGCCCCACCGTATATTCACCCTTGCCACACCCCAGCTCGAGCACTATCGGGCCGTCGTTGCCGAAGACCCCCTCATGCCAATGCCCCTTCAGCTCAAACCCTTTCTCCTGCAATGCGGAGAACGGATACTGAAACACATGCGGATACGCCGCCATATCGTCAAACTTTGCCAACTTGTTTTTTCCCATGGGGGCAAAAGTAATACAAATCCGCATACCGCCCTGTGCAGAGGCGAAGCACGCCTCGGTGCCGAGACGAAGCACGCCCCGATGCTCAGACGAAGCACGCCTCGGTGCTTAGGTGAAGCATGCTTCGGTGCTTAGGCGAAGCACCGCTCGGTGCTTCGATGAAGCACAGCCGTTTTTCACCACCCCGTTGACAGCCCATGTGCGGAATTTCCCCTAATTTTGTGGGGCTTAGAAATAAAAGAATATGATATGAAAAAGGTTTTATTTGTTTTAATCGCTTTATCAGCTGTTTCAATTATGAATGCACAGAATTTGAAGACTATCAAGCTCAACGCTCCGGACAAGGCTCGCGGGGCGGCTGTCATGACGGCGTTTGCAAACCGTCACTCGGATCGTGCCTTTGCCACGAAGGCTCTCGGCGCGCAGGACCTGTCTGACCTGCTGTGGGCTGCCAACGGCATCAACCGCGCAGACGGCAAGCGCACGGCACCGTCGGCGCTGAACAAGCAGGACATCGACATCTACGTGATCATGAAAGAGGGTGCGTACCTCTACGACGCAAAGGCTCATGCCCTTACGCCTGTTGCAGAGGGTGACCACCGTGCAGCAGTGGGCGGCGGGCAGGACTTCGTGAAGGATGCGCCGGTGTCTCTCGTCCTGGTGTCAGACCTCTCGCGCTTCGGCAACATGGGCGACCGCGTGAAGCTGATGGCAGCCATGGATGCAGGTATCGTGGCAGAAAACATATGCGTGTGCTGCGCAGGGCTGGGGCTGTCCACAGTGCCCCGTGCCTCGATGGACCAGAGTGCTTTGCGTAAGACGCTCAAGCTCACAGACAGCCAGGAGCTGATGATGAACACACCCGTGGGATACCCGAAATAAGCAAGTAGAGAGGTGAAGGTATTCATTCAGTCGATAGTAGCACAGCTGCTGCTTAATCCATACATCTACCGGCGGGGGCGCGAGGCGTTACCCGCCGGCAGGTGTTGGCAGGTAGGGTTCGCCGCGCTCTTCATAGTGGAGCTTGCCGTGTACTTCTTCGGCTTCATCTTCAGAGAGGATCTGCCCGACGAAGTGATGGTCCCCATAGAATACATCTGCAACACATGGTATGTTGCCTCTATATACATCACCATCTGCCTTCTGACGCTGGAGGCGTTGCGCCTTTCGGACCGCATGCTCCATTGGTTTCCGAAGGTTATCACCCTCCATAGGAAAGCGACGAAGCAGGTGCTGTTCGTCGCCATCGTCATAGGCGTCTCCGCTCTGATGGTGAAAGCATACCGCACTGTTGCCCACCCCGTGGTGAGAGACATATACGTCACACTGCCGAAGGGCATCAGCACGCGCGACAGCCTGAGGGTGGTGATGATGAGCGACCTTCATATCGGAGAAGTGATAGGGAAGAAGATGGTGCAGCGATATGTTGCCCTCAGCAACGCCCGGCACCCCGACATGGTTGTCCTCGTGGGCGACCTCATAGACTACGAGTCGCGCTTTGCCGAGAATGCCCGCATAGAAGACGACCTCAGAGAGCTGGAAGCACCTTTGGGTGTGTATGCCGTGAACGGCAACCATGAATACCGTGCCAACCGCTTTGCCAAGTATCGCTGGATAGCAAAGACAGGAGCCACACTCCTCATCGACTCGGTTGCACAGCCTGACTCATCGTTCTATCTCGTTGGGCGCGACGACCGCATCAACAGACAGCGCAAGCCGCTACACAGTCTTATGGCAGGCATCAGGGAGGATAAGCCCGTCATCGTGCTCGACCACCAGCCTTGGTTCGACGAGATGGTGATGAACGGTGCAGACCTTGGTCTTTGCGGACATACCCACAACGGTCAGCTGTGGCCCTACCCCATCGCGATGAAGCTTATCTATGAATGTCCGTATGGCTACTACAGGAAAGGTCCGACGCAGCTATACGTCTCTTCCGGCATAGGGGTAGCCGGTCCGCCCTATCGCGTAGGGACGGTGTCGGAGCTCGTCGTCCTGCATATCCGGTTTAAGTAAGGGGCAGGGGTTCTCTCAGGATTGGGGGGAGTCCTTTTCAGGTGTGCTCAGGGTCTTGTCGTAAAGCTCGCGATTGCTCAGGACCTCGATTGCCTTCTTCAGCACATCGTCGTCTTTCAGCCTTTCCTGCAGCTCACCCTTCTCGTAGTAATAGCGTTTCACAATCTCTGAGGCAAGGAGCTTCTTCACGTCTTCCTTGTAAAGGTCGAAGTCGCGCTCAAGGTCGGGCGTAAGACGCTTCTCCAGCTCGTTGAAGATGGTGGAGTCGCGCTCGGTGTATCCTTCAAACTTGGCAACCGCCTTAAGGTTCATCAGCAGCTTCTCGCTCTGACGGTCGTAGGTAAAGTCCTTCTCCTTGGCATAACGCTTGAATGCCTCGAAGTCCTCGTCGGTGACGGCAAACTGCTCCACAGGCGGAATGGTCTTATGCTTCTGTGCCCAATCGGTCACGAAGTCCATCAAGACAAAGTCCGTTGCCAGGTAATACATCATCGTGGGCATCTCCTTCCCCTCCACCTCGAACTCGGGGCGTACACCCCCTCCGTCGCGGACAGGGCGTCCCTTGGATGTGTGGAACACGGACGTAAGGCTGTCCGGTATTGCATCCACACTGCCGTCCGCCTTGCGGTGCGAGTAGTCGAGCTGCTGAATGCAACGCCCGCTGGGGATGTAGTATCGGCTCATAGTCACCTTCAGACTCCCTTCGTAGGGAAGCTCGCGCGTCGACTGCACCAACCCCTTACCGAAGGAACGCTCGCCAACCAACACGGCACGATCCATATCCTGCAGTGCGCCGGAGACAATCTCTGCAGACGACGCCGTGTTGCCGTTTATCAATACAGCCATCGGCATGAGGGTATCTATCGGTTCTGTCGAAGTGCGGTACGTGCGGTTCCACCTGCTTATCTTACCCTTGGTCGAAAGCACCTCCCTCCCTTTGGGGACAAACATCCCGACAATCTGCACGGCACTCTCAAGCAAGCCTCCTCCGTTGTCGCGCAAATCGAGTATCAACGACTTTATCCCGTGGTTCTGCTTCAGGCCCTCAAGGGCTGCCTTAACCTCCTGTGCACTCTTGTCGGTGAAGCCTTTCAGATAGATATACCCCACACCATCGCCGCGCACACCGTAATACGTCACCTGGTCTACCACTATCTTCCTGCGAACCAGCTCCACCTTACGGGGCTTCTTCTCGTTCGGCCGCTGTATCTTCAGCACCATCTTGGTGTTGGGAACGCCCTTAAGCAGCTCGCTCACCTCGTTGGATGTTTTATTTCTTGTATCCACCGTATCAATCGCGAGAATACGGTCGCCGGCTTTCAACCCTGCAAGCGCGGCAGGCATTCCCTCGAAAGGCTCCGTGATGTATACTCCCCCTTCCTTGCGTTCACGGATATAGGAACCGATGCCGCCATACTCGCCGGTGGTCATCATCTCAAGCTCCCCCATATCCTGCTCCGGATAATATACCGTATAGGGGTCGAGACCGCCCAACATGGCATTGATACCCCTTCGAACAGTCTTCTCCACATCTACCGAGTCCACATAAAACATCTCAACCTCCTTCACCAGGGCATTGAATATGTCCAGGTGCTTACTCACCTCAAAGCGGTTATCTTTCTGGGCATCCACATGGCCGCTGCCTGCCAAAAGCAGCAAGCATATCAACACCGCCCATCTCTCCCGTACTATCTGCTTAAACATTGATTATGTAGTTTTTTGAGGTCGTAAAAGTAGATATAATACCCTTCTCGGGGCTTTACGGCGATTTCTTTTAACTTTATTTGTTCGCGGCATGCCCGATTTTCCGCCGCAGATATTGCACGAATAAAAAAGAAGGCATACTTTTGCCGCGCAATTCTAAGGATTGCTATCGGAATTCTTCCTTAGCTCAGTTG